>CAUSGP010000144.1:0-6242 GCA_963531075.1 uncultured Actinomycetaceae bacterium
TGTCAAGCCCTTGTACATTCGCTGGATGACGTTGTTCTTGTACGAGTTGAGGGCATCCATGTCGATGCCCTCAAAAGTTCCGCGCACGCCGATCGAAGCGCCCTCGCGCATCTCGTCAGCCACTTCTGCGGCGTGCAAAAGGGCCTTCGTCGGGATGCATCCGCGGTGGAGACATGTGCCACCGACCTTATCCCCTTCGATAAGGGCAACTTTCAGCCCCAGTTGCGCTGCACGCATGGCCGCGGCGTAGCCGCCGCTTCCCGCTCCGAGCACCACGACGTCGTATTCGAGAGTCTCAGCCACGTACCTCTCCTTCGAGTTGACTTAGGTTGGGCATAGTACTTACGTCCCAATTATCCACCTAAGTGGTTGATTCCGCACTCTCATATTGTGCCATCTTTCTCTCTTCTCCGGCTTACCCTTGGATTCATGGGTTTGTTTTCACGAAAGAAATCGGGCGGGTCAGGCTCGTCCAGGCGCGGCCAGGCGCAGGCCCGCTCGGCAACCACCGCGCATTTCCGGGAGTTCGTCGCCACAAGGCAGGGCGTCGAAGCCTATTACGAGGCTGAGACGCCCCGTGAGCCCTCGGCTCTCATGCTCGTAGCCCGCGATGGAGAGTGGACCCGTCGCAAGGTGCCCAGCGCCGCGGAAGGGGCGAAATTGGCCAATGAGCTTGGGATCCCCTTTTACGAGGTGGTTAAAACCGGATACCCCGATTCCGTTCGCCAATGGAACGAAAAACGGCGACGCGGCTGAGGGAAGGCTACGCTCGCGGCTGAATCTTCTGACGCCCGAAGTGAACTGTCTTCGTGGATCAGGCCGTCGGTCTCCTCGCCGCATGCTCGATGTGATGCATAAGCGTGCGGACCCCGTAGCCCGTGGCACCCGGTGGAGTGCAGCCCCAGCCGTCCCCCGTATTAAAAGACGGGCCGGCGATATCGAGATGGGCCCAGGGGATATCGCCCGCGAAACGGCGAAGGAAGAGCCCAGCAACAAGCATTCCTGCCTCAGTTCCGGCCGAATTGCGAACATCGGCTAATTTCGACGCCAGGGAGGCCTCCAGATAGTCGGGGAGGGGCATAGCCCACGCCAATTCGCCCGCCGAGTCCGCGGCCGCAACGAGGGACGCCACAAGATCGGGATTGCCCATGAGGCCCGCATACCGCATGCCGAGGGCGCGGATTTGAGCGCCGGTCAGCGTGGCGATGTCGATAATTTCATCGGGCCCCTCGCGGGAAGCGAGAACAAGACCGTCGGCCAGGACGAGGCGGCCCTCCGCGTCGGTGTTTGTCACCTCGACCGTTGTTCCGTCGGCGATCCGCAGGACGTCCCCAACGCGTACCGCCGAGGCCGAAAGCATATTCTCGGCGACGCAGAGCCAACCGGTGACTCTCGCGCGAAGCCCGAGCCGTGCGCACGCTCGAAGAACGGCCGCCACCGTTGCAGCTCCCGCCATATCCGTTTTCATATCCGCCAGGCCCGCGTGGCTTTTGAGCGACATTCCGCCCGAATCAAATGTGATCCCCTTGCCGACTAGGGCTATGTGGATGTCGGCTCCTTCCGGATTCCAGTCGAGACGGAGCAGACGGGGTGCTTCGTCGGACCCGCGCCCCACCCCGAGCAGTCCTCCGCAGCCCTCGGCGCGCAAATCCCCTTCTTCGAAAACGGCTACCTCGATTCCGGTGCCTTCGACGAGGGAACGGACACGATGGACGAAAGCGGAGGGCCCTAAATCGGCACCCGGCGTATTGACGAGATCGCGTACGATTTTCTGGGCTTCCAGGAGTTCTCCGGCCCTCTCGAGGGGACCTGCATCGATCTCAGTGACAACCGACACGTTCGTTACAGGGTGATTTCCACTTTTGTACGCTGTGAAACGGTAGGCGCCCAGGCCCGATCCCTCGGCGATCGCTTCGAGCTCATTGGCGTTGGCGTGCGGCATATCGACGGCGACCTCGGCCATTTCGCCCGCGGCTCGAACTCCGATTCCTGCGGCTTCTCGCAGTGCGGCAGTCGACGGGCGATCCGGCAGGCCGACCACGATGATTTGGCGATGCTCTTTGGCACGGGAGACAATTCGATGAGTCGTGTTGGGCGAAGGTTCGCCCAGCGTTCGAAGGGACGCGAGAATCTCGTTGCGTCCCTCCACGTCGAGGACGCGCGAGGGAACGTCGCCGTCGCGATAGGCCACCACAAGGGTTGCCTCAGGCGGAATTGAACTCGGCGGGATTGCGGCAGGAAGTGTCATGGGCACAATGGTAGAGGGAAAGGAACGTCGAGTGACCGACGGGGTCGAGCTGCACGACGAGCGACAAACCGCTTCGGGCTGGCCGCGCGTAATATTTGTCCTCTTGGCCGTCGGTGCGGGGATTTTTCTATGGCGGGGGATCGTTGCCTCGACTGATGACTTCCTTCGCGGATGGGGCGGACGCGCAAGCGTCACGCTTCTGTCAGCGGCCGCGTGGGTGACGGGAACCGTCGGGGTCGTGCACAATGGTCGAAAGATGCGCCGGCTGGCAACGATGTGCTGGGTCCTGAATTTGTGCGCACCTTTCGCTTCTCTGACCGCATTTGGTGAACACATCGATCGTGTGAGCCCTTGGCACGACGTCGGCAGCACCTATTTCTACTTACCCACGGCGGGGGCCTTGACGGCACTCGCGTGGTTGGCATGGTCGATGCCCGCGAAAATAGCCACCCGCAACGGAGGATGACATGCTCTACCGCTGGTTCTACAAGCGTGTACTGGTGAAAACCGATCCCGAACGGGCTCACGGGAAGGCCATGCGTCTCATTGGCGGATTCGGACGATCTCCTTTGGCTCGACTCAGTGCCGCAACGATCGGATACGCGGGCGGCGATCGTCTCAGCGGCCTGCTAGCCCGGCCCGTTCCCGGAAGGCTGGGCTTGGCCGCGGGTCAAGACAAGAATGCCACTGCCATTCTCGGAACGATCGCGCTCGGTTTCGCTTTCACCGAGGTCGGCACCGTCACGCCTCTGCCGCAGCCTGGAAACGAGCGCCCGCGCCTATGGCGTCTGACCGAAGAGAACGCCTTCCGCAACCGCATGGGGTTCAACAATGACGGCGCCGATGCCGTCGCCGAGAGACTCGCATGGTTGCGGATGACCCGCCGCGGGCGCTCCTGCGTCGTCGGCGTGAATATCGGCAAGAACAAATGGGTGGAAGCGGCCGACGCTCCCGCCGATTACGCGACCTGCGCACGAAAGCTTGCTCCCTACGCCGACTATCTCGTGATCAACGTGTCCTCGCCCAATACCCCCGGCCTGCGCGATCTTCAAGCCGTCGAATCGCTCGGCCCAATCGTGCGCGCCACGCGCGAAGAGGCCAATGCAGCCGCCGGCCGCCACGTTCCGATCCTCGTGAAGATAGCTCCGGATCTGGACGACGCCGACATTAAGGACATCGCCGACCTTGTGGTCGAGGAAGGCTTGGACGGCGTCGTCGCCACGAATACGACGATCGCCCATTCGCACGGCGCGGGGGGAGTCTCTGGCAGGCCAGTCCGCGAGCGGGCGCTCGCGGCGGTCTCCCTTCTGAGGCAAAGGCTTGGGCCGGAGTACATCATCATCGGCGTCGGAGGAATCTTCACGGCGGGCGACGCCGAAGCCATGGTCAGCGCCGGCGCCGACCTGCTGCAGACATTGACCGGATTTGTTTACGAGGGGCCGCTTATGCCCGGCCGCATCAACCGCTCCCTGGCGCGAAAATAACGCGAAAATAATCGGTCGCCCTGCCGTGCCGTTTGAGGCTCGGTCGTGAGACTCGTTGGGGCAGGCCTTCAGGCTCACTCCCGAAACTTAGCCCTCTTTGCCTGAATCTCAGCCCTTCTTGCGGGCGGCTTTCGCCTCTTTGTAGTCGGAATCCCTGGCGCCCGCTGGAATGTCGCCGGCAGCCACCTGCGGCCGAGGCATGCGCCACCGTTTGGGGTAGAAGGCTCGGCTGAACATCTGCAGAGAGAACCCCCTCGGCACGCGGTCCGCGCCGAATTTGTACTCGGCCAGCACTCGCGTGCGGCGGACGTTCCTTCCCGTCCACACGGCCATGACGAAAAAGACCACGTAGACGAATATCGTGAAGCCCACGAAAAGATGAGGAGAGAAACGTTCGATGAACAGGCCAAAGAGCAGAAGCAGAGCTACCGGCATGAAGTAGGATCCCGGCGAGAAACGCGAGTCGATGACGTCACGGCCGAAACGCCTGACCGGCCCGGCATGTTGCGGCGGCATGTTCCGCTCGTCGCCGGTGCGCATGGCTTCCTGTTCCTTGTTCCACCGGGCGGTGTTGGCCGCCGAGCGCTCGCGTCGCTTCTGGCGACGCTCTTGCCTCGTCATCGCCTTACGATTGGCCACGATCGGTTGCCTGTTCGCAGCCTCCGCCTTCTTCCGCGTTGGCGTCGGAAGCTCCTTTTTCGGGGTGTAGCCTTTGCGCGTTTCGGGGGTGGCTTCCTCGACCTTCGCTTTGGGCTTCGCCTCGGTTTTCTTCTTACCGGACACTGCGGCTCCATCTTCTCGCGGTCATTGACGCGTATAAGTCTACGTTCCATTTGCCTCGCGGTGGGCATGCTTCTTCGTCGCTTAACGTCGGGAAGCGAGGCGAGAGGGGAACGGATACCCTTAAAGGATGAATGCTTTAGAGAACATCGTCCGTCGCGTCGACGGAAACTTACCGACTACGAGGTCGGAGTTGGAATCCCTCGTGAGGATTCCCTCGGTTTCGGCTTATCCTGAGAATGCCGATCGGATGCGCGCCAGCGCCGAGCGAGTGGCCGAGTTGGCGAGGCTGCGGGGGCTTGAGGCTGAGGTCATCGAACTGGCCACGCCGAACGGCCTTGTCGGCCGCCCCGCGATTCTCGCCCACAGGCAGGCGGCCCCGGGCAAGCCCACGGTTCTCCTGTACGCGCACCACGATGTGCAGCCGGAGGGCACCCTGGAAGGGTGGGATCAGGAAGATCCTTTCGAGCCGGTTGAACGTGACGGGCGTCTTTTTGGCCGCGGGAGTGCCGACGACAAAGCTGGGATCATGGTCCACCTTGGCGCCCTGGCCGCGCTCGGGGACGACGCCGGCATCGGCGTCACCCTCTTCGTTGAGGGCGAGGAAGAGGTCGGTTCGCCCACCTTCCATCATTTTCTTGAGACCTACCGCGACCGTTTGAAGTCGGACGTTATCGTCGTCGCCGATTCGAACAATTGGAAAGTGGGTGTTCCTTCGCTGACGACGTCGCTGCGCGGAGTCGCCCAAGTCACCGTCACGTTACGCATGCTCGATCACGCATTGCATTCGGGAATGTATGGCGGACCGATTCTCGATGCCGCAACAGCCATGTGCCGCCTTATCGCGACATGCCACGACGAAGATGGAGCCGTTGCCGTCACGGGGCTCGTCTCTTACGACGACGCCCAGGCACACTACACCGAGGATGCTCTTCGGGCCGACACCGGGGTGCTTGACGGCGTCCGCCTTACAGGGCGCGGCTCCCTCGCTTCGCGCCTGTGGACCCAGCCCTCCCTGACCCTCATCGGCATGGACGTGACGAGCTGTGCCAAGGCCTCGAACACTCTCATCCCCGCATGCAAGGCCCGCCTATCCCTCCGAGTGGCACCCGGGCAGGATCCGAAGGAAGCCGCCGACGCGCTCGCCGATCACTTGCGTCGGCACGCGCCCTTTGGCGCGCATCTGGAGATTGAGCTCGAAGAATCGGGGCCTTCGTTCAAGGCCGGGGAGGACACTGCCGCCACCCTTGCCGCCCGGTGGGCACTGGGCCAGGCGTGGCAGACCGAGCCGGTCGATATCGGCGTGGGCGGATCGATCCCTTTCATCGCCGATTTGCAGGAGGTTTTCCCGAAAGCAGAGATTCTCGTCACCGGCGTGGAGGATCCTGACACGCGCGCCCACTCGCACAATGAATCCCTTCACCTGGGGGATTGGCGCAATGCCATCGTCGCCGAAGCGCTCCTCCTTGATCGCCTGGCCGAGGAGGGACTTTCGGGCGAGGACCAAGCCGACGTTCGCGCCGAATGAAGGTGGCGCTGGCAGCCTCGCCACTGCCGGGGCTTCGCGGGCAGACGGTTTGCGACATCGCGCGCGAAGCCTGGCAAGCTGAGCGCCCTCGGGATTTCCTTTCTTGCCGTTGTTCCAGCGACGGGAGAGCGCCGGCCTATTCGGAATCGGGAATCTACGCCGTGCTTGGGCTGACCGAAACCGTTGAGCGGGGTGGCACCTT
>CAUSGP010000145.1:0-6226 GCA_963531075.1 uncultured Actinomycetaceae bacterium
ACGCCCCTGGGGAAGCGAGCGGATGCGCCCTCGAACCAGCGCCGAGGGTGGATGAGGCGCTGAACCCGTTCAAGCTGTCGCAGGTCGCCCTCGAAAGTCTTGAAGTCGAGGGGGTTGAGTCCGACGGCGCGTACCGCGATGCGTACCTCTCCGTCGCCAGGCGCCCGCGTCGGGCGCTCGACCTCCTCCAGGACCTCTGGTTCGCCAAATTTCCGGTACTCGATCGCTCGACTCATGGAAGCCTCCTCGGGCTCGCTCGGTGGTGAGACAGCTGGCTGTCTCAAATAGTTCACATATTGAATATTACTATATTCGTTGTTCTTATATCAACACTCTAACGCCTCAAACAATTCATTTTATGATGTTTTTCTATTTCCGTTTTCTTTATTCCGTCTCTTTCTTCTTTTTCTTTCTCTCTACCGCATCCTTTTGCATCCTCGTCGCCCAATACTGTGCTTCATGTTGGTTGGGCGAGAGAGGGCCACAATGCTGGCAGAGATGGGTAGTATTGTAGAAGCCGTCAATGTAGGCAAAGACAGCCCGCGCGGCGTCGGCTTGACTCGCCAGGACCCGCTCGGTAGGCCACTCCCGCTTGAGGCAGGCGTGGAAGGTTTCAGCACAGGCATTATCCCGTGGGGGCCAGGGTGGGAGAAGTTCTGCTGTGTTGGCAGATGGGCAATATCTGATACCTAGACCGGGTTGGGGGGCGGCGTGAAGTGCTGCTGTATCGGATTGGGGTAGCGCGGTGGTCTCCCCCGGCACTGAGCTGAGGCTGTGGTGCCAGTGGGCGACTTCCGACGGGGCCGCCACCCCCAGTGGGCCTAGAGGCCTAATTGTTGCAAGTAGCTGCTGACGGTTCGCTGCGCGACCCGTATGCCGTGCTGCCGTAAGACGTGCGTCAGCTTGGACGCCCCATAGATGCCATGGGATACCGTGGGCCCGGTGGTACGCCGCCCACAGGCGTAGTCTTGGCTCGGGTGTGGCGCTAGGCGGTGGCTGAGGCTGGCTGCCGCTGCCGGCGGTTCTAGGCACAGTAGCTAGCTTGCGACAGCCTCGGGCGGCGTAGCAGGTCGGCGACAGAAGAAGCGTTAGGGGCCTGGGCGTCAGCAACGGCCGCGTACAGAGTCGAGACTAGTTGTCGAGAATGTAGATGGCTTTTTTAAAATTGCCAAGGCGCCCTAGGTGGTGCGGAGTTCACGCTTCAAGCGAGCAATCTCCTTGGCATCGTCGCTGGCGTAGTCACCTCGCCCACGATGGGTGCGCCCCGTCGTTGCCCTAAGCTAAGCGGTACCAGCGTTTCAAAGCGGAGGTGCTAATACCGAGGTGGTGAGCAGTCTGGACAAAGGTTAGCGCAGGGTTGTCCTGCCGGAACTGCACGGCATTATGTTTAAAGGTCGTGTCGTAAGCGGGGCTGGTGCGTGATGACGACGAGGTCGGCATATACTCGGGTTCATTCCCTTTTTTGCGCATAAACACAGCTTATTTTTGCGCATAAACACAGCTTAGTCAGTGAGTTAGTGGTTTTTGCTTCCTTTTGTCTGCTTGCGAGAACTCCAGGTAGAACAGGGCGAAGAAGAGCGTTTACGTGGTTGCGCCCTGGCCCTTGGCTTCAGTCCAAGTTTGCAGCCGGAACGATCCGCGACCTAGGGCCGGGGAAGCGTCGAATTCATAGGTCATACTGGAGGCATGAGTGGTTTCGAATCGGAAATGCCCGCGGCTCCCGACTTCCACCTCGAGAGTGGGGAGCGGCTTCACGCCGAAGCTCCCGAAACCTTCCATATTCCCAGTCGGGATGCGAGGGAAAACCTGCGGATCGGCGATATCGTCAAACTCGTTTTCGCACTCACCGATCGGGAGAGCGCCGACGTCGGAGCCGAACGAATGTGGGTCATTGTGAAGGAAGAGGCCAATGGACGCTACATCGGGGCTCTCGACAACGACCCCTTCTGCCTCGTCGGCATTAAAGCAGGCGATCTCGTCGAATTCGGGCCGGAGCACGTCATCGACATCCACGATGGGGATAATTCGCCTTGAACGAAAGTCTCTTGTGTGAGCCACAATCGACCGAGTACTTTTACCCTAATGCAGCCTAGACGAATCCACTTCGACCGACCGCTTCCGAGTGGAATGCGCATGGCAGAGACTTGCCGCGAATCGAATTCACGCGGAATTTACACAAAGATCGGAATCCACACGAATATCAATCCTCTCAATTACGACGAACAGACACAGTCTCGACGAACAAAAACGACGACTACGGTCACGGCCGCCATGACGAACAAAAGCTACGGCGACCACGGCTATCACGACCACTACGACGGCGACGAACGGGAGCAATTTTACGATCGATGAAATGACGATTGTGAGCTTCGAAAGGATCAAAAGTCGGCCAACGCAAAGAGCCGATCTAAGGAAGTTATGGCAAACTGTGCATATCTATACAGCCTCGACAACAGGCCCGTGAGCTACTGCGACCGGCCCACTACAGTAAGCGGGCTTTCTAAATGGTCGCATGCAATCCCGATCTCATACAGGATCCTTGCCTCGTGCGATCCGCAACTTTGCGTGTCCCTTATTGCCGACGGCTCCGAAAGGGCCCCCGGGGTCAACATCTACGCTATAAGTGCTGACTTTTGGGCGGGATACCGACGTTTCTTGACGTTCATAGACTGCATTCATTTCATTGCGCGGAACTCTCACGTTATGTCTTCCAAACTAATTGATGAGCTCATTCCGACTCGCACGTTCCTGGATCTGCACGCCAACAAGTACGTTCTCCTCGAAACAGTAGAGCTTAATCTCCTCGCCAATGGCGACCTGAAAATGCAGAAAGAGCTAGTTAAATCGGAAATATCGATGTGCAAGTGGGTGGGAGAGGCCATCGACGCCCTTCCTGAGGACACTATCGAGGCGGCTGCTATCATCCTCGAATCGAGTGTGAAAGGTCAGGGGCCATTTGCTGGCTTACGTTTCGACGACGAGTATGACACTTGCCCCGACCCCATCGGGCTCTATTGGAACGAAAAATTACACGTCAATCTACCCAATCGCACAAAGTTCGATACAGCTCGCCGCAACGCGCAGCCCAAAGGCTGAACACGTTGCGACGGCGGCGACGGCGGGGCTTGCTGGTTTCTTGGCCGTGAGCACGATTGCTGCAGGTGCTGAGGGTCCAATGTGTGGAGAGGGTTAGCTTCCAATGTGTAGGGTAAGAGCCCGATGGTGGCGAGTGCCAAGGATTCGATGAAGGCGAGGTGGGGGAGCTGTCGCTTTCGGTGGAGCGGATGCCGTTCTAGGAGGGGCGAGCGTCGCTCTTGAAGGATAGCGCGGTCAATATTGCCGACGAGAGCAGCAGCATTCCGTAAGCTCCGGCATTACCGAAGGCCGACGTCGTCAAGGCCGTCAAAGAAACGGTGACAGCTCCGCCCAAGGTGGTGAGCGTATTCGTGAAGCCCGAAGCGACACCCGCGGCTGCCGCTTCTACCTGCTCGAAAGCCATTCTATTGAGGATGACGAAACATAACGGCAGACCGGCGCCTATGAGCACTCCTCCGGCGATCAGCCACTCCCAGGCTGCGTCTGAAACGCTGACCAGTAACATGCCGCCCGAACCCAGAACCAAAGCCGAAGTGGCCAGGCGAAATGTGCCGCTCAGCGAAAGTCTGCTGATGATCATGTCGGCGGTAAAAGCCGTGATGAGGGCGGCTAGAGCCATCGGCAGCACAGCTAGCGAGGCCGCCTGAGGCGATAGGCCGTAATGGCCCTGGATATGCCGAGAATACGCAAACATCGTTGCGATCATCAGGCCGTTGCCCACGAAAAGGCCCGCGGCAGCGATCCGATAGCTTGCGAATCGAAATAGACGGATTGGAAGTATTGGATTCGTTGAGCGCCATTGCGCCGTTATCGTGATGATTGCCAGGCATGCCCCGATGCCGGCTATCGCGATGCCGGAGATGGCTTTGCTCTCAGCCACACTCAACCCTGCCAAAATTGCCGCGGCACCCAACGCCGATGCGAACACGGGCCAAACCTTCGGGGAATGGGACGTGGTTGTTGGGGAGGGGGTCGTAGACGGCATTGGGGATGGGGCCGTTGGAGACGAGACTGTAGACGGTATTGGGTGCGTGTCTGTTGGGGACGAGGCCGTAGGCGGTGTTGGGGATGGGTCCATTGGGGATGGCGCTGGAGAAGGTGCCGTAGATGGGATTGGGGCTGTGGTCGTTGGAGATGGGTCCGCAGCCGGCGCCGTTGAAGACTGAACGGCTGGGAATGGGCTCGTCTGCGAGCGGATGATCCGCCATGAGGGTGGGACGAGTGCTGCCACCGCGACGACATTTACCCAGAAGGCTCCCGGCCATCCGAGTGACGAGAAGCGCGACCCGGCGATGACGGCCCCAGCAACTGCGCCGACCACCCCGAGCGCGCTCCACGCGGTGAGGGCGATTGCTCGGCGTCGGGCATCCTCGTACTCAATGAGCACACTTCCCAAAGCGCTTGCCGCCAGAGCGCCGGCAGCCCCGCCCTGCACGACGCGTGCCGTGACGAGAAGTTCGATGCTGGGTGCCAGCGCGCAGAGAACGCTCGTGACGCCAAATGCCAGAAGGCTGCCGAGAAAAACAGGGCGTTGGCCGTGCCTGTCCGCCCAGACTCCGCCCGGCTGCAAAAGCGCGCCGAATGCGAGAAGGTATCCGCTGATCACCCAGGCCAGCCATCCTCGATTGCCGAGGTCTGCGGCGATGGGGGAGACCGCTACCGTGATGATCGTCGACTCGAGGAGGACGAGAAACTGGGCGGCGCCGGCCGCGAACAGGACTTTCCACGCAGCGAAAAAGGTTGACTTTAGATTCATAAAGTTAGACATTGCCCGTGTGACTTTGTTTTTCTCAAGTCAGGTAAAGTTGTGGGCATGGAATCCAATTTGCCGTCGGCGTTATCGCCGGGGCCAATGTGCCCGATGAACTGTGCAGTCGAGGAGTTGGGGTCACGCGCAGCGCTCGTGCTGCTTCGACAGGCTTTTTACGGCGACCGCCGCTTTGATGCGTTTGTCCAGCACACGGGATTGTCTGAGGCCACGGCTGCGAAGCGCTTGCGAGAGCTGGTGAAGCTCGGGGTGTTGCGGAAGGTGCCCTATCGCGAGGCTGGTGATCGGGAAAGGTATGAGTATGAGCTGACGGCCGAAGGGGAAGAGCTCTTTCCAGTGATTTTGGCTTTCTTCACGTGGGGGCGTGAGCATCTTGCGCGAGCGGCAACCGGTTTGCGTTTGGTGGGGCCGGACGGTGAGCCTGTGCGGGTCGTCATCCAAGCTGCAAACGGGCAGATTTTGGCCCTCGGCGACGTCGACATTGAAATCGACGACGTCGCCGAGGGCTGAGATATTTCGTGGGTTGACACGGCCAGGCTTCCTCGTGCGTCAGCACCGCTTTGCCGGCGGTCGTACCCGTCATCATGTCGGCTAGGCTCCGTGGTGGCTCGCGGATCGGGGAATCCATCGATGCCCTGCCGGGAGGCGCGAGTGAAGCCGCTGCCACCGTTACGAATCCAGCGTCAAGGGCGCCGGCCTTCGCGGGCATGCGTTTCGCCGGCCTTCGCGGGCATGCGTTTCGCCGGCCTTCGCGGGCATGCGTTTCGCCGGCCTTCGCGGGCATGCGTTTCGGCTTGAACGTGGGAGCGGCGCGAGGTCAACCGAGAGCGGGCGACTCGAGCCGTGTAGCCCGCTACTCCTGGGAGAAAGCGCCGACGTCGGCCATCTGCCGCTTGGTCCACGGGGCGACGATGAACAGGATGATGGCCACGGCAACCGTGACCGCGCCCAGGCCGTAGTAATACGTCGAGTTCGGGATGTCCTCGGTTTGGGAAATGATGAAACCGGCGAGCCCCTGGCCTGTGGCGGTCGTCAGCAGCCATAGGCTCATCGCCTGAGAGGCGAAATTCTTGGGCGCCAGCGCCGAAGTCGTGGACAGGCCCACCGGAGACAAGAACAACTCGCTCACGGTCTGGATGACGAATACCATCGCCAGGAACCACCACGGCGCAAGTTTGTGGCCACCGGTCCACGTTTGGAATCCGAAGCCTAGGATGAAGGCGGATGCTCCGATGATGAGCACCGCGATTGCGAACTTGGCGATGGTCGACGGGAACTTCCCCGCCCGCCTGGTAAACAGCCAGCCGACAAGCGGCGCCAGCACAACGATTGTGGCCGGGTTGATGGAATGATAGGTCTCGG
>CAUSGP010000146.1:0-6177 GCA_963531075.1 uncultured Actinomycetaceae bacterium
GTCAATGAGACGCTGGCGGGTGGCGCCCGATTCCCCGCGGTCGCGCCGCCCGTTATTTTCATAGACGAGCTCTACCCCGGCCTTGCGAGCCAGAATTTCTACGGCCTCGACAAAAGAGACATGCTCAATGCGTTCAACGAAGGAGATGACGTCGCCGCCTTCGCCGCATCCAAAACAGTGCCACCGGCCAATATGGGGGCGGATGTGGAAAGAGGGGGTTTTCTCATCGTGGAAGGGACACAGGCCCTTCTGAGAATCGACTCCGTCGGGGCGCAGTTGGACATACTGAGAGACGACATCCTCTATGCGAGTGCGCGAGCGCACTTCGTCGATAGCCTCCCGCTTGATCAACCCCGCCATAGGACCATTCTATCCGCGGGGACCGACGTATCCGTCTCCGACGACGACGCCGCAGCAGACCTCGCAATTGTCGTGCACGCCGATGGGCGAACCGCTGCCGCGAGCCTCAGTGCCGCAAGAAACCGCACAGGCGCGAATGCCACTGGCGTGCCGATTGATCGGTCAGGCTCGCCACCTGGTCGACTATCGCCCGCAAACGCCCGGAAGGCTCGCCTTCGGCGGCCTGCCACTGCTCGCGAAACTGCAATTCGAGCCGTTCCGGGCGGCCGTTGAGGGCATCGACGAGATCGTAGACGATCGTGCGTTGCTCGTAGTAAAGCGGCTCACTCTCGCGTGGAAGCATGACGTAATAAACCGCCAGACCCTTCAACAGCAGAATCTCCGCGCGGGTGGCCTGAGGAATCACGAGATCGCCTGAGTATCCGCAGAGCGGGCCGCTCCCGTGAGCGGCGGCAGTGGCGTCGCACACCTCAGAAATGAAACGGCCGATGAGATCGCTCGTTAAATCCTTGACCTGCGCCAATTGGGCATAGTTTCCCTCGAATGCGACCGGCCAGTTTTCCTCTTTGAGCAGGCGCTCGAGCGCGGCGCCAAGCGCGGAGCCGTCGGCGAAACCGTACCAGCGGCACGTAGCTTCGATGATTCGCTCCTGCTCGCGCGGCTCGCGCAACAAGTCGGTGCGAACCAGGGCGCGTACGATTCCGTCTTCGACGTCGTGAGTCGAATAGGCGATGTCGTCGGCTAGGTCCATCATTTGAGCCTCGATGCATCTGCCCCCGGTCGCCCCCTCGCGCACCCAGGCGAAGACATCGGCGTCGTCGGAATAGAAATTGAACTTCGAGCTGGGCGAACCATCCTTGTCTTTCGGGCCTTCGCCTGCACCCCACGGATACTTCACAACGGCGTCGAGGGTAGCTCGGGTCAGATTGAGCCCCACGTGACGTCCGCTCGGCGCGGTCATCTTCGGCTCGAGCCTGGTGAGGATCCTGAAGGTTTGGGCGTTTCCCTCGAAGCCCCCGATCGACGCGGCGATGTCGGCGAGCGCGCGTTCGCCGTTGTGCCCGTAGGGAGGATGGCCTAAATCGTGGGAAAGGCAGGCGGTTTCCACGATGTCCGGATCGGCCCCGAGGTTGATCGCGAGGGAGCGGCCTATTTGGGCGACCTCCAGAGAATGGGTGAGCCGTGTGCGAATGAAATCGTCGGATTCTGGGCCGAGAACTTGGGTTTTGGCGCCTAACCGCCTGAGTGCCGACGAGTGGAGCACTCTGCCGCGGTCGCGCTCGAACTCGGTGCGACTCGATCTTTTCGCCGGCTCGGCGATCCAGCGTTCCTTCGCGTTCATTCAGCCTCCCGAAATGTTGATCTCGGCTCGCGCGATTCTTGCCCGTTCGGCGGCACTGAGCTCACGTGAATCAAGCCAACCTTCAGGCAAATGGGGACGTTTCGGGCCGCCGGCACGCCCACGCGGACCTTCTGCAGCCTCGGGGAAGGCTTGGTTCAGCTCGAGCTGAGCCAAGCGCTCATGCAGCTCCTCACGGGTCGATACCAGCGCCAAAACTCTGCGTGTCTGCCCGCCCACGGCGAATCCCCGCAGATACCAGCCAATATGCTTGCGAAGCTCGCGCATGGCTCGATGCTCGTCCCCGTTAAAATGCTCGTAGGAAAGCTGGCCGTGCCGCTCAATCATGGCCGCCACTTCCGCCAGACCCGGCCGAGCGACATCCTCGCAACCGTGAGCGTAAGCCGCCAACTCGCGGAACAGCCACGGCCGCCCCTGGCATCCACGCCCGATTGCAACGCCGGCGCATCCCGTTTCCGCCATGAGGCGCATCGCGTCGCGAACCTCGAAAACGTCGCCGTTTCCCAAAACAGGCAGCGCAGTGCCGTGAACCAACTCCCCGATTCGTCGCCAATCGGCGTCCCCCGAATAATGTTGAGCCATCGTCCGCGCGTGCAGCGTCAAACCCGAAATTCCCGCATCTTCAGCTATTCTCGCCGCATCGAGAAAAGTCTCGTGATCGCCGTCGATGCCGATGCGGATCTTGGCGGTCACGGGCACGTCGATGTCGCGATCGGCGCTCGCTCGGCGAGCCGCATCGACCGCGGCGGAAACGATTTCCCGGAAAAGGTCGAGCTTCCACGGGAGGGCGGACCCACCGCCCTTGCGTGTGACCTTGGGGGCGGGGCATCCGAAATTGAGATCAATATGATCGGCCCGGTTCTCCCCCACGAGCATCGCCACGGCGCCCGCGGTGGTTTTCGGCTCGACTCCGTAGAGTTGAATCGAACGAACAGGATCGCCCGGATCCGGTTTGATCATGTTCATGGCCTCGGGATTGCGATCGAGGAGAGCACGCGATGTGATCATCTCGCACACCCACAGGCCGCCGGGAGCGTAGGTGCCTGGCGGGCCCGACGCCGCCGGATCGACGCCCGCCTGAGCAAGCCCCAGTTCAGCTTGCTCTCTGCACAGCCGGCGAAAAGGCGGATTTGTCACCCCAGCCATGGGTGCGAGCATAACGGGGGTTCCGAGCTGCAGGCCGCCCAGGCTCAATCCCATCTGAGATCCCCGCGCGTCGCTCTGTCGATCTTCGCCCCGTCATACTCGAATTCGTCGTCATCATCGATGCCGTACTCGTCACCGTCGTCGCCTTCATCATCCCCGGCTTCAAAGCCGTCGGTTCGCCCGCCGCCCCAATTCTCGACGTCGTCGCTGCCAACCGCCGCGCTCGGGGCGACGGGAGCAAGCATGGCGGCAACCGCCGTCGTCAGCGGAATGGCCAAGACCAGGCCTATGGAAGCAACCAAGGTGCGGACGATTTCCTCCGCGATCTCGCCGAGTTGGACGAGGTCTACGGCCGGGCGCTGCATAAGCGCCGCGGCCACCAACAACGTGAGCGACGTTCCGACGTAAGCGAAGGCGAGGGTGTAGACCGTCGAGGCGATGTGATCGCGTCCAACGGCCATTCCCTGGCTGAACAGACGTCTGCGCGGCAGGCGGGGATTGGCCGTGTGCAGCTCCCAGACGGTCGAAACCTGAGTAATCGTGACGTCATTGAGTGCACCGAGACCAGCCAGAATCACCCCGCCAAGCAAAATAGCCTGAAGCTGAACGGCAGGAAGCTCTCCAGCAAGAATGCGCGCATCGTCGGAGAGAGCCCCCGTGAGATTTGCCGCGCCCACCGCCCACCATGCCGCACCAGTGGTGATGACCAGGCCGGCGAAAGTGCCGATCACGGCCGTCGTCGTCCGTATGGAAATCCCATGGGCGAGGTATATGGATGCGAACATCATGGCTGCCGCCCCAACCAGGATGACGAGGACGGGATGGTCGCTCACAGTCAAGGCGGGAACCATGAATGCCCCAACCACGCCAAGGGAGACGGCGAGGCCGGCTAAGGCCATCGCACCTTTGAAGCGTGCCACGGCCAAGACAACCAGCACGTAGACGGCCGCAAGCCACAGCATTTCGTGGGTTCGGACGAAATCGGTGAAAACGTATGCGGCGCCGCCTTCCAACGCCGAAGGGTTGAAGATCGCTCGAATCCGATCCCCGACGTCAAGCCCGTTGGCGACTATTTCCGGCGGGACGTGAACCGGCGCCTCCACGCCCTTCACCCGCATTTTCACCGGGGTTTGACCGGAACTATTGACTTTGCCGATCGACGTGATTTCGCCCGTGACGGCGCTCGCTCCAGAGGAATACAGCGGACGAGAGCCTACCGGAGTCGATCCTTTCGGCCACAGCACGATGAGGAGAACGACGGTGGCGATCGCCAGGGGCAGGACGAAGCCGGTGAGGATCGCGGAAACGCGTCTGCGCTCCCCCGGCGCGATGTCAAGGCGACCCGTGTGGGAATGGCTATGCGTCAACACCCGACCAGCTTACCGGCGAGATAGCCTTCGACGTCGGCGATCGGAATTCGAACCTGGGCCATCGTGTCGCGGTCGCGAACCGTCACGGCACGATCCTCGAGGGAATCGAAATCGACCGTTATGCACAGGGGCGTGCCGATCTCGTCTTGGCGGCGGTAGCGGCGGCCGACGGCGCCGGCATCATCGAAGTCCACATTCCAATTCCTGCGCAGCGTGGAAGCAAGATCACGGGCCACGGGCGAAAGCCTCTCATCACGCGAGAGGGGAAGGACAGCGGCTTTGACCGGGGACAGGCGCGGATCAAGCCTGAGCACAACGCGCTTGTCGATGCCGCCCTTGGCATTAGGCGCCTCGTCCTCCGCATAGGCCTCGACGAGGAACGCCATGAGGGAGCGGGTCAGGCCGGCGGCGGGCTCGATGACATAGGGAATCCAGCGCTCCGAGCTCGCCTGGTCGAAATAGGATAGATCCTTACCAGAATGCTCCGCGTGGGTGGACAGGTCGAAATCCGTGCGGTTGGCGATTCCCTCCAGCTCACCCCAATCCGACCCTCTAAAGCCGAAACGATACTCGATGTCCACCGTTCGTTTTGAATAATGCGAGAGCTTCTCCTGAGGATGCTCATAAAGGCGAAGGTTATCCGGATCAATCCCCAGATCGACGTACCACCGGCGGCGTTCATCGATCCAGTACTGATGCCACTGTTCATCCGTTCCCGGTTTGACGAAGAATTCCATTTCCATCTGCTCGAATTCGCGCGTACGGAATATGAAGTTTCCCGGGGTGATCTCGTTGCGGAAAGACTTTCCGATTTGTCCGATCCCAAAAGGCGGGCGCTTACGGGCGGAGGTCATGACGTTCTGAAAGTCGACGAAAATGCCCTGAGCCGTTTCGGGACGCAGATAGTGCAAACCCGATTCGTCCTCGACCGGCCCCAGGTACGTCTTGAGCATCATGTTGAAATCACGCGGCTCTGTCCACTGCCCGCGCGTGCCGCAATTCGGGCAGGCAACCTCGGTCAACTCCACCGAATCAGGATCCTCGATCCCTTTCTTGGCGGCGAACTCCTCCTGCATCTGATCCACGCGGAAACGTTTGTGGCACGAAAGGCATTCGGTGAGCGGGTCGTTGAAGACGCCGACGTGGCCGGAGGCGACCCACACCTCGCGAGGAAGGATGATCGAGGAGTCGAGACCCACAACGTCGTCACGGGAAGTGACCATGTACTTCCACCATTGACGCTTGATGTTCTCCTTCAACTCGACCCCCAGCGGGCCGTAGTCCCATGCGGACCGCGTACCTCCGTATATCTCTCCGCAAGGGAAGACAAATCCGCGCCGTTTCGCCAAAGCGATGACACTGTCGAGTTTCGAGGGAGCCTGCTTAGCCATAAAGCCGTGTTCCTTTCATCGCCGCGCCTGGATGACGCGGAGTCTTTTCGATTCTACCGACGGACATCCAGACGAAGTCGGCTCGCAATGGGGTTTTCCACACAGACGCGTTTTTCACGCGGATGGACGCGCCCAGGCAATGAGGAAAAACAAGGGGAAAATACACATCAGAACCATGTCGGAGCCACATGCGCGAAAACGTTTGAGCATCGACGGCAATTGCGCGCCGATCAACGTCGTACGCGCCAATCGAGATTCCATCGGCAGAAAGAGACATCATGGGCAGAAAGAGACATCTTTGACAGCATTTCGAGATCTAGACGATAATGGTTCTCATGTTTAATAAACGCTATTCGCGCATCATCGCTGCTGCATCGACCCTGGCTTTCACCCTTGGACTGAGCGCCTGCTCGGATTCAACCGGCTCATCCGGCGATTCTTCGAGCAAACATGATGGGAAAGTCAAAGTCGCGACGTCCTTCTACCCCATCCAATGGCTGACCGAGCAAATCGGCGGCGACAATGTCGAGGTGACCTCCGTAACTCCAGC
>CAUSGP010000147.1:0-6166 GCA_963531075.1 uncultured Actinomycetaceae bacterium
CCTCAATCGACAGTCCATACGTCAAGAAATCAAGATTCTCAATAAACACTTGACGTCCCCTGACACTACCGAGACTCGACTTGACAACCCTCCCCGGCATAGTAATCACTATTTTTGTCCGAAGATCACTAAGATCGTCGTCACCATCATGAGCACCGGGATATTCGAAAGAGTATCTATCACCTTTCCTAATGAAATGCACATGTCCCCCAAAAGGTTCGTTTGACGTCAACCGACACGTGAGATGGCCACCCGGGGGAGTGACGTCTTCGACTTTTGGTTTACTGACGAATGTCAGCTCCGCTTCAAAGGTGAGTCGCACCCCCTCGCACGTCTGGTGAATTTTAGCCATCATGCCGTCAGCATCCTCAAACGTAAGCTCGATTTTCGTACCGCCGTCGGCTCGAAGATCAACCCTCCCATTAATCTTACAACCCGCCAGAATGATGGCAACAACAACCGCGACGACGACCGCCAAACGCGCCCGCCACCTCTTCACACAGACAACCACAGCGGATCCCCTTTTTAACGACCACCAACAAAACAAACACTTACAACAACCCAAGCCTAGCGCCTACACTCCCTCTACACACTACACTTCAACAATCAGAAAACAGACCCCCATCACTCTTTGGTTAGCTGGCGAATACGCGTCAACACGGTAGGCAATTTGCGTGCCGCGTGCGGAGTGCGGAGCTTGCAGCGGGCCGCATCAGGCAAGCCGCAGAGCCGCATCAGGCAAGCCGCAGAGCCGCATCAGGCAAGCCGACTCTCGTCCGGCCACACAGCCAGGCTTAAGCGAGAGATTCGAGATCGGCGACAATCTGCCAATCATCAGAGGAAAATCATTTGCCGGAAAACGCGAATCGCCTCGCGATGTTATGCGAGCTACGATCCAGAAGCGGGTGGGATTTGGCTCCGAAAGCAGTTAGAACTTGATAAAACCAAGGCTTGGGGAACAAAACACAAAGTTTCGTTCCCCAAGCCTTCAATAGATATGAAGGGTACCTAATCCGTCATCTCTCCACCTCATATGGAAAAGAGGAAACTATTACCAATTGCATTTATGTTCCCGGACGTCCTGCTTCCACCAGTCTGGATTTGAAGGACGATTGGACTCTATATCCCAATGCCAACCCGCCTTGGGAACAATGTATCCGTAAGCGACATGGCACGAGTATTGCTGGTAAAGAGAAGGAGAAGAGGGTTCTCTTGAGTTAAAGAAGCGGTCCTTCCACTCTTCCCAGCCCGCATATCGAATAATCAAATTTCCTGTAGCAGCTTGGCCAGGACCCACAGGATTCAGAGGAAATAGCGGGGCTTGTACTCCAGTACCAAGATAAAGAGCCCAGCCGAAATCAGAAAGCATGCCCGAGTAGACCGTGCCGTGGCTCCTGTCAGTACCTGGTCTATCTTTCTCCAACGTACTGAATAGATCTACACCCATCCAAGGATCGGCAACGATGGGATAGGCGTATTGGCTGCCGTGATCGACAACTTGTGTAACGGTACTTCCTTTGACCTCGTAATGGGTTGGAACGCTCTTGCCCTTGGCATCTTTGGCCCACGCCGGGGCGATGCCGGCAACCATTTTCTTGCCCTTCGTCACCAGGACGGCCGAACCGGCGCGCTGGATCTTTGCGCCTTCAGGTACCTGCATTTTGTAGGCATAGCGTTTGGGCGCGTTGGCGTTGTTGATGACGGTATTGACCTGAGTACTCCCGTCCTTGCGGACGATCGGCGTTGTAGACGAGCCGTTTTTGTTGTCGAAAGCAACCGTGCCGGCGTGCGACGACGCCGCCTTCGACGCCGAGCCGGAGAACGGCAGACCCATCGAAACCTTGCCGTTGCGCCCGGCGATCGTCATCTTCGAACTCGGATCATTAGGCACCGAAATGCTTATGCCTTGCTGCGTCGTCCTAATCGCGTCCTTGCCTGAAGCGTTCGCCGGAACATCGGCTGCCGCATCCGTCCATTTGCGGTCGGCTCCCGCAACGGCTTTGTAGGCGCGTTGCGCCGTCGCACTTGGCGTCGCGTCCGCTGCTCGATCTGAAGAATCGGCTTGAGCTGCCGTGGCACCTGCCACTCCCATTGACAAAGCCGACAGCGAAGCCAGAATACGGATGAATTTCATCATAACCTCCTATACACATCTGTTCGCTGATTGATCTTGAGCGTAATGATCTTCACTGAAGCAATCAATGGACATCAGGGCAAAATACTCCCCACCCGAACTTAATTCGGGAGAATTGCGCCTTAAACACGAAAAAGATTAAGCACCATTACGCTACATAACCTTGTTCTGCGTTAATAAAACTGTTAAAATAAATCATATAATTTAAGAATCCTTTAATAGTTGTAGTTAGGTAGTTTTCACTATGTCTTAGATATGAATTAAACGTTCGCAGGCTTTCATTATGTAGACCATGATCATTTTACTATTAGGCGCACTGGAAACGTCGGAAGATTCGTCAACTGTGATGAAAAGGGGCATGAAGGCGATTCGGCGAAACTGCTTCACGCCAATCGATGGTCGAGTTCAGTACAGCCGGAGCACGGAAAATAGTCATATCGCAATCGCAGCCTGTTCTACCTACATTCAGGTAGGCTGACACCTAGCAGCTCATGGACCTCGATCCGCCCGATGCACAACACTCCGCCAAGGCCCATCTACATCGCATTCAATTGACACGTCACATATCACGCCACATCGCATTCAACTGCCGGCTCGCATCCGTTCCCCCGCACATCGACCATCACCTCCAATGCTCGGTACATCGACCTTCACCGAAGAAGGGTGCACCTATGCCGAAAGGGTCACCAATGCGGAAGGAGGCCATTGAAACCAGATACGATTACGAACATGAGACGGACCCTCCTCGTGACGAACGACTTTCCGCCGCGCAAAGGCGGAATCCAAACGTATCTGGAAGGGTTCGCCCGGGAACTCGACCCGGAATCGCTCATCGTCTACTGTTCCTCGCCCCCGGATGGCGGAGCCGACGAGTACGACGCCGCACAGCGGTGGACCACGATTCGTCACCCGGGAACGATCATGCTTCCCACTCCAGGCGTGCGTCGCCACATGCAGCGCATCATTCGCGAGCACTCCATTGAAGCCGTCTGGTTCGGTGCATCGACGCCGCTTGGTCTCATGGCCAATGCCGCGAGGGCCGCGGGCGCGAGAAAGGTCATTTCAACCACACACGGGCACGAAGTTGGGTGGGCGAAGATCCCAGCGGGGCGTTCCGTTCTGCGGAAGATCTTCCACGACGCCGACATCGTCACCTACCTAACGAAAGCTACCCTTCGCAAGCTTCGCCCGCTCATCGGGTCCACGCGAATCATCCGGCTGCCCGGCGGCATTGAACCGGAGAAATTCGCATACTCCGATTCGTGGAGGCAAAGGCTGCGCGAAGGCTATGGAATCGGTAACGAACCTGTCATCGTGTGCATTTCGCGACTCGTCGAACGCAAAGGACAAGACACCCTTATCGGGATCTGGCCAGAAATCGTCGCGGCCCATCCCCGAGCCAAACTCGTCATCGTCGGCAAAGGGCCCTATGAAGACGAATTGCGGCAGATGGCCAGGGAGAGCTCAGCTCACGCCAATATTGTCTTCACGGGCGAAGTGCCGTTCGACGAGCTTCCCGCTCATTACAGCCTGGGAGACATATTCGCCATGCCGTGCAGGACCCGAGCAGCGGGCATGGACATCGAAGGCCTCGGCATCGTCTATCTGGAGGCCTATGCGGCGGGACTTCCCGTGGTTGCAGGAGACTCGGGGGGCGCACCGGAAGCCGTCCTCGATGGAGAAACGGGGATTGTCGCCTCGGGGCATCACCCGCAGGCCGTTGCCTCGGCAATTACGTACCTTCTCGACAACCCTTCCCATGCCAAACAGATGGGCAAAGCGGGGCTCGCATGGGTCGGCGACGAATGGCGTTGGTCCAGGCTAGCGGCCGCCCTTCGAGAAGAACTGGCTCCTAGAGGACTAAATCTCTCACCGACTGGCCTCCCCCAAACCTGAGCTTGCCGACAAGCCGGCCTCAACCTGTACCTCCGACAAGCCGGCCTCAACCTCAACCTTCCGGCAATCAGCTTTCCCAAAACTTAACTCCCACAAACCGCCCTCCTACAGAAAGAGTGTCTGTGATCGGATATTTCGCGCTTGCCATCGTCGTCGGCTGCATGGTTCCAGCTCAGAGCGCCATGAACACGCGACTGAAGGTTTCATATGGGACGACGATCGGCGCATCGTTCGTCTCCTTCGTCATAGGAACCGCCTTCCTCGGTGCGATAGTCGTCAGCGAAAGTTTGAACATCGTTCCTCCCGTCAGCACCCCGTGGTGGTCATATATCGGCGGCGCGATGGGAATCCTCGCTCTCCTGACGATCATTACGATCTTCCCCCACATCGGAGCCGTGGAAACGGTTGTCCTCCCCGTCGGCGGAAAGATCCTTTCGGGGCTGCTGATTGACCACTTCGGATGGTTCAACTCGCAAGTCCAGCCGATCACAACGTATAGGCTTGCGGGAGCCGGGCTTGCTGCGGCGGGAATGCTGCTCGCCGTCTGCGGACGCGGAAAGAAGTCTCGCGTAGGGCCTCGGCCGAAGTTCATATGGCGGGTCATGGGAATCCTTGTGGGCGTCTATGCCGCCATTCAGGCGGCCGTCAACGGGAACCTGAGCAAAATGCTTGGCTCGTCGATAGCCTCGGGTTTCGTCTCCTACGCCACCGGGACAATGCTGCTCTTGCTCCTCGTCATCTTCAGTGGCCAAGTCCCGCACAAAACCACACGAGGGCGTTGGTGGATGTGGCTGGGTGGGCCGGTCGGCGCCCTCTTCGTCGTGGGCATGGCCCAACTCGTTCCCCATCTGGGCACGGGCGTCACACTGTTGGTGGTTCTTATCGGTCAGCTCCTCGGTTCCATGGCCATCGACCAATTCGCCCTTTTCGGCGCCAGAAAAGCCAATGTGACCTTCATTCGCCTCGTCGGCGTAGCCGCTTTAGGCTGGGGAATGTACGTGTATTACATGTACTGAAACGGGTGCATTTCAGACACGGCCCACGGGAATCGGCTTATCCGGGCCTATATTCCAGGGGCCGAATCGTTCGAGCTGATATAACGAGAGACCGGCATGTGCGAGCCGATACTCCAAGGGACCGGACCGTCCGGACCGATATTCAATGCCGTTTCATTCAATGCCATTTCGTTGACAGTCCCGGGAAGGGTAGCTAGCCTGACGCCATGGCACGCCTGCGTCTAGTGAACTGCTCAAATCCTCTGCCGGAGTGGTCGAGCTCTCTTCTTCCATCCGTCATTCGCGATCTTTCCGAGCAAGGACACGAATTGGACCGTGAGCAGGTGATGGGCCTTGACGCCAGCCAGTGGCGATGGAACCCTCAACTGCGAGCGAGGATGCTGACAGATGCCTTTGCCGACGACGCCATCGACGCTATTTTCGACGTTTCCGGCGGCGATCTTGCGAACGAGATCCTCCCCCACGTCGACTGGGAAACCGTCGCTTCCCACCCCAAACCCTATTTCGGTTTCTCGGACAATAGCTGCATCGTCAATTCGCTCGTCACGCTGACCGGCCAGCCGGCGATTCTTTGGAATCCCACGGCAGGCGTAGAGCGTGGCTTCGACGTCGTTGAGGCTGCGCTGGCCGGGCGCGTTATCAGGCCTGCACTGACCGGCGCCCACGACTTGATTCAAGCGCAATGGGTGGGAGGCAACTTGCGGTGTTTCCTCAAACTCGCTGGAACGCGATACTGGCCGGACTTGAGCGAAAAGGTCCTTGTCATCGAATCATTTCAGGGCAGTCTGTTCTCATTCGTTGAGAGGATCGCCCAGCACGAACAGCTCGGATCGTTCGACGTCGCCGCGGGGATCATCGTGGGACAGCTGACGAAGATTGATGAGAACGGCGAACGCCCTGCGGCGCTCAAGCTGCTCGAGGAATATGCCCACGGTCTTCCAATCGCCGAGGCTCGTGGCCTGGGTCATTCGTCAGACACTGAAGCAGCGACGATCGGCTAGAAGACATGTAACGCGGAAGGTGCGAATCTCCGCCCAGAAACCTAAAGTCAAGCTTGGTTGATCTGTACCCCCAGCGGGATTTGAACCCGCGTTACCGCCGTGAGAGGGCGGCGTCCTAG
>CAUSGP010000148.1:0-6159 GCA_963531075.1 uncultured Actinomycetaceae bacterium
GCAGAACGTCCTTGCAATCGAACGGATCAAGCACGCGCAAGCCGGGATGGCGGTTGCGATTGAGCCAGGACATCGCCGTTCAGAAAGCCTGCACAACCGGACCGTCGCCGTCGGCCTCGCCCATTTCCTCAGCCATGGCGTTTGCGTATTTGAGCAGGGTTTCGACGATCTGGTCTTCGGGGACCGTCTCGACGACCTTCCCGCGCACGAATATCTGACCTTTGCCGTTTCCGGAGGCACAGCCCAGATCAGCCTCGCGGGCCTCGCCCGGTCCGTTGACGACGCAACCCATGACGGCCACTCGCAGCGGGGCCTTGACGTCTTTCATGCCTTCTTCGACCGACTCCGCGAGAGTCCACACGTCGACTTGGGCGCGACCGAACGACGGGCAGGAGACAATCTCGAGTTTGCGCGGGCGCAAACCCATGAATTCAAGAAGCTTCGAGCCTACCTTGACTTCTTCGACGGGCGGGGCCGAAAGGGAAACGCGAATCGTGTCACCGATCCCCTGAGACAGCAGCGTGCCGAAGGCGGCCGCCGATTTGATGGTTCCCTGAAAAGCGGGGCCAGCCTCCGTGACACCGAGATGGAGGGGCCAATCGCCGCGCTCGGCGAGCATTTGGTAGGCCTGCACCATCGTGACGACGTCGTGATGCTTGACCGAAATCTTGAAATCGCGGAAACCACAGTCTTCGAAAAGCGAGGCTTCCCAGACGGCCGATTCGACCAGGGCCTCCGGGGTCGCCGACCCGTATTTCTTCAGTAGTCGCGGATCGAGCGATCCGGCGTTGACCCCGATGCGTAAGGAAACTCCATGGTCGGAGGCAGCTTTGCAAATGTCCGCGACTTTGTCGTCAAATTTGCGAATGTTTCCGGGGTTGACGCGGACGGCCCCGCACCCCGCCTCAATCGCGGTGAAGACGTACTTGGGCTGGAAGTGAATGTCGGCAATAACTGGAATTCTGGACTGTTGGGCGATGATCTTAAGTGCAGCCGCGTCCTTGTCCGTAGGGCAAGCGACGCGGACGATATCGCAGCCCGCCGCCGTGAGCTCAGCGATCTGCTGGAGCGTGGAACCGATGTCGTGCGTCTTCGTCGTTGTCATCGACTGCACTGAAATCGGGGCGTCGCCGCCGACTGCAATGCTTCCGACTTGGATCTGACGCGTTTGCCTCCTGGGAGAGAGGACATTGAGCTCGGGACGCAAGCCCGGCATTCCAAGGTCAACAGTCACGCGTCCAAGTATCCCACGCGAACCCCAACAATGTGATCCCAGGCCTGTCTGTGTGACCGGAGAATCAGCTCTCAGGCGAATGTTGATTACGAAGTGACGGAGGACGAGCGGTGGCTTCAAAACGACGGGAGACGAATACGCAACAATGTGGCGAACGATCCATGAGTCATCCTCAATCGTGAAACGCCTCTCTCGCAGCAATCTACAGAGACTTAAATAGCCGGAGGACTGTTCTCAAAAGAAGCCGCGACCTTTTCGGGCCTGTCAACCAAGGAAGCTAGCGTTGCCGAAGCAAGGCATATGGCACCAATGGCTAACGACCACAGGCTGATCATATAACTAATGGCCGTTGGCACCCCTAAATGGTTTAAGAGCGAGGGATAGTCCTGAGAATCATCCGTCTCATACATGCCGGCACCATAGAGAATTCCGGCAATGTAATAGGCGCACAGGAAGGAACCCACGAAGCTTCCCATGGTCCGCACCTGGGCTCGCTGGGCCTTGATGAATGTGGCAATCCATATGATCAATTGACCGACGAACATAATGGGCGTCAAGAACAGTATGCCCAATGCCGCCATCCATCCTTTTTTGCCTCCCACCCCGGGGAGGAAAGAAACAACCAGGGGCATGACGATGAGGAATAACCCTTGAAAGGTATATAAGAACTTTAAAAAACGGCTAGGCTTCCTCGATCGCCCATTTTCATAAACTGTATTCGCATCCGCACCAGCCGTATTCGCACCCATATACGGATTCTCTCACGAGTCAAGAGCTCAGCGTGGAAAAGCCTTCGGACGGTCGACGAGGGAGATCATTATCGTGACGAATAACATGATGCTGCCCGCCAATGGGGTCAGCTCGGCGCAAAAATCATTCACTTCGCCGGAAACCCCCATTCTCATGAGGAATGAAGAGCGGCCTGCAGCACCACCGGTTCCGCAGACGGACAGCAGATAAAGGATGACACAACCGTAATAGGTCAGAAGGGAACAAAAAGTGGGGCGTCCCAATGCCCGAACACCGGCACGGCGAGCCTGCATCGCAGTGACCAACCATATGATCAGCTGGCCGATGAACATGGCCGGCGCAAAGATCATAGTGGATAAGAGCATTCTCCACATGCCGCTGCCTTCCCTGGACGAAAGGATGGCCAACGCTACCGGCAAGAAGAAGAACGCCATGCCTTGACACGAGTATGCGAAGGCGAGCACCGCACCCGGACGCGCCCCCGGCGCGACGTTGCTCTCGCACCGTTTGGGTTCGAAAAACTCCATTCGGCTTTCGAAATCAACCGATTCGTCCATTCGAATTCTTCCCCTTGCACACCAGTGCCTGCTTGCCGATGTGTCCGTTCGCGCTCTTCAGCAACCGGAGGCTTCAAGGCCGAAGGTTGGCGGCATCTCACAACGGCATTTTCACTGTATATACTATCATAGTATCAGTAAAGATTCGCAGCGTTCTGGAAAATCTGCCCCGACCCACGGCACTACGGCACACCTCGAATCAACGGCACGCCTAGAATCAACGGTCCGTCGCTCTCTAGAAGAATTTGACAGGATTGACGATGTCGGCCACTACAAGGATCACGGCCATCGCGATGAAGGCGATTGCGACGCCGTAGCTCAATGGCATGAGACGCGCGGTATCGATCGGGCCAGGATCCAGCCACCCGCGCCTGCGAGCGAACCATCGCCGCACCCCCTCGAAGGTCGCGCCCGCCAAATGTCCGCCGTCGAGAGGGAGAAGCGGAATGAGATTGAAAATGAAGAGGGTCATGTTGAGCGAAGCGACAAGAAGGAGAAGATCGCCAAATCTGGCCACTCCATCGTAGGCCTTCGCTTCGACCGATGTAATGTCACCGGCGAAGTCTGCCACACCCACGATTCCAATGAGACCGGCCGTCGAACGCTCCTCCCCCGTTACAATGCTGCGCGCGGTCTGCCACAATCCAACGGGAAGGCGGGCAAGTGTCTTCACCGTCCCCTCAACCTGTTCGATTGCCATTTCCGGCACTCGGGCCACGTTTTCACGACTGCGCATATAGGAGGGCGAAATTCCCACGTACGGTTTGGTCTCGTAAACGGATTTGCCGTCCTCATCCTTGACGAGCTTGCCTGAAGCGTCGACTTTCGGACGCTTGGCGGCAGCCGGCGTCATGCCCAGCGTCACTGTCGTGCCAGCACGGCGGACTTCGACTTGCACGCGCCTGGTCCCGTTTTCGGCGATCGCTGCCTGGACTTCCTTCCAGTCGCCGACGCTGCGTCCGCCCCACGAAACAATGGTATCCCCGGGCCGAAGGCCGGCCTTGGCGGCAGGCGACTGCGGATCAGAAGCAGCGCATTTGGATTTCGCCGTCACGCAGGGAATCACCTTTCCGACGGTCGATGTAGCCTTTGGGAGGCCGATTCCACAGACAACGATCGTGAGGCAAACAAAGCACAGGACGAGATTGGTGAAAGGGCCACCGAACATCACGATGAGTTTCTTCGGCGCTGAAAGCTGCCAAAAAGCCTTGCACTCTTCTCCCGGTTCGATTTCCGCGGCGCTTTCGAGCCTGGCTTCCTCGGCCAGGGTGGGACTTCCCCGTCGGTTGGTTCTCTTCCTACCGGGCCGCCCCGGCGGAAACATTCCCAGGATCTTCACGAATCCGCCCAAAGGCAGCGCTTTGATCCCGTATTCCGTTCCACCGGCTTTCTTCGACCACAGGGTGGGGCCGAAGCCTATGAAGTACTGGGAAACCTTCACGCCAAATTTCTTGGCGGGAATCATATGGCCGAGTTCGTGGATTCCCACCGATATCAGCAGGCTTAACACGAGGAAAAGGATTCCCAGGATCGACATCAAACTCCCATCGTTTCGCGGGCGCGGGCGCGGGCCCAGCGATCGGCATCGAGCACACTTTCGTAACTCGGTTCTTCGACTGCGTCGAAAGCTTGAAGAACGTCGGCTACGGTGTCGACGATATCGAGATAGGCGAGACTCCCGTGCAAAAACGCCTCGACACATTCCTCATTGGCCGCGTTGAAAACGGCTGGATGCAGGGGCGACTCGGCAAGGGCTGCACGCGCCAGACCGATGGCGGGGAAAGTCTGGTGATCCAGAGGCTCGAACGTCCACGCCGCAGGTTCGTCCCAGGCATTGGCGGCAACGACGCTACCCAGCCTGCGCGGCCAAGAAAGCCCAAGGGCAATGGGCAGCCGCATATCGGGCGGCGAGGCCTGAGCGATGGTAGAACCGTCTTGGAATTCGACCATTGAGTGAACGATCGACTGAGGGTGGATGACGGGAAGGATGTCGTCGGGAGCGACGTCGAAGAGGTAGGCGGCTTCGATGAGTTCGAGTGCCTTATTCATGAGGGTTGAGGAGTTGACTGTTACAACAGGGCCCATGGCCCACGTAGGGTGAGCCAAGGCGGCCTCCGCGGTGACATGTGCCAACTCGGCTCTGGTTTTTCCCCTGAAAGGCCCCCCTGAGGCCGTGAGAATTATCCGCCGCACTTCGCTCGTTCCATCGACGAGAGGGCTGGTCAAACCTTTGCGGTGTCGGCCTGAAGAAAGAGCCTGGGCGATCGCGGAATGTTCTGAGTCGACGGGCACGATTTGTCCCGGCCGCACCGCCGCCTGAGTCACCAGAGGACCGCCGACGACGAGCGATTCCTTGTTCGCCAGGGCAAGGGTCGCCCCCGTTCGCAACGCCGCGAGAGTGGGAGCCAAACCTATCGAGCCGGTGATTCCGTTGAGTACGACGTCGTCCCTGCTTGCCATCGACGCTATCGACGACATGGCCGACGCTCCCGAAACAATCTCAGGAACCGGGCCGGAAGCCAACGAGGTCATAGCTCGCGCAAGCTCGTCTTCTGCGGCCGGGTCAGCGATGCCGACAACCTGCGCGCCGTACTGTACAGCCTGCCGAGCGAGAGCTTCGACGTTCGCGCCGCCGGCGCCCAAGGCGAGAATGCGGAAGTCTTCGGAGTGACGAGCGACGACGTCAAGCGCCTGCGTGCCTATGGAACCGGTGGAGCCGAGGAGGACCACCCCGCGTTGCGAGCCCTCCATCACTCGACCGAGAGCAGAACGCTAGCCGCGCGTTCCAGATAGACGTCTACAACGGATTCGTCGTAAGCGTGATTGTCCTTGGCCGATCCGAAGACGGCTTCGCGCACTTCCCGCGCGGACAGGTCGGTTTTGCCGTCGAAATAGTCAGAGAGCCTGTCGATGAGTTCATCGACCTCGACTTTCGAATAGCCCCACCCGTCGGCATCGCGAAATCTGTGGCCAACCGGGCGCAAAAGGCGAGGGTAAAGGCTCTTCGCATCTTGATACGTGGTATTGAGCCAAGCTTTCTCCCCTCGATCGGCCACGACGAGGGCGCGTCGTTTCTGGACGAAGGCAGCTTCGAGTCTGTCGAGCGCGTCGTCTATCTCCGCGGGAACATATCCTCCGCGAGCCCTGCTGAAGGCGACGTTGCGCACTGTGTTCTCGTCGAAAGCCGGGGTGAGCGGCCCGTTGTACGCGTCTTTCGCCCTTCTAAGGAAATCGTCGACTTCCTCAATGTCGTATCCTTTGTCGAAGATTCCAACCGTGCGGAACGGTTTATCCTTCATCGCAAAACCTCCTTCGGTCTCTTTGGCTCCGAACCCCGCGCAACGAGTTCGGTGGCCGCAGCGGCCTGAACCGCCTTCGCCGAAGATCGCGTGACTTCGGCTGCCAACTGGCCACAGGCGCCATCGATGTCCGATCCGCGCGTGTCGCGTATCGTCGTCGGGATGCCGGCGTCCAGCAAGGTCTGTACAAAAGTATTCTGGGCCTCAGGTGTGCTTGCCGTCCAAATCGAACCGGGGGTGGGATTGAGAGGAATCGGGTTGACGTGAACCCATCCCCGCCCCCGCTTGTTGCGTTCGTCGGCAAGCAGGTTGGAACGCC
>CAUSGP010000149.1:0-6073 GCA_963531075.1 uncultured Actinomycetaceae bacterium
AGAAAATGGCGAAACTTCTGGGGCCGGATACGCGAGTTCTCGATTCTTGGAAGGTTGCGCTGACGGCTAATACAGATGACATTCGCGCTGAGCTGGGTGCCGCGGATTCGCCGAGCGTCGATCTGATGGGGCACTCGCTCGGGGGACTTGCCGCGATTGAGTGGGTGCTTCGATACCCCGCTCAGGTTAGACGCTTGGTTCTTCTCGATCCCACAGCTCCGGACGACGCCCCTTCGCGCTCGTGGATGAAAGGCAGAATTCGGAGGGTGGCGGACGGCTTGGCTGGCGCTACGGTCGTGGCGCTGTGGCCTGCGGCCGAAAGACTGCGCCGGTGTACGTTTCGTCGGAGCACGGGCGCACCCGATGATCTTCCGCGCGACGAAGCCCATGCGCGGTACGGCACGCGCGAAAGTTGCAGGTTCCTGGCCGGGCAGTTATCCGAAAGCTGGGAGCACGCAGCGCGGGTAGCGCGCATGCTTGACGGGGGCGCTGCACCGCGCCGCGAATCCGCCCCTTTGCTGCTCGTTGGCGCGGGCAAAGGGGGGCAGCGCGGGTTTCTGCGCAGCCAGTGGGATCTTGGACGTAAGCTTCATGCGCGGACAATCATGCTGGCCGGTCAGGATCATCTTTTCCCGCTGTCTAGGCCGGACCTCGTCTTTCGCCACGTCGAAAAGACAGAGCCCAACGCCGAAACGCCCCTCCTCAACAGTTGAAGGCTTGAGCCGACGGCTGACGGTTTGAGTCGATGCCGCTTGCCCACCTCACGCCGATGCCGCCCACGCCCGCCGCTTGCTTACCTCACGCCGCGCGTATCGGGGCGCACGAAGGGGAAAGCAAGCGTCTCGCGGATTGAGGCGCCCAGAAGGAACATGGCGATCCGATCAATGCCCAGACCTAGGCCACCGGTCGGCGGCATGCCGAATTCAAGGGCTGAGAGGAACTCCTCGTCGACTTCCATGGCTTCCGGATCGCCAGCGGCTGCCCGCAACGATTGCTCGGTCAGCCGCTGACGCTGGTCGATGGGATCGGTCAGCTCGGTGTAGGCGGTGCCCAATTCCATGCCGAAGGCGACAAGGTCCCAGCGTTCGGCCAGGCGTGGATCTTTTCGATGCCGCCGCGTCAACGGCGAGGTTTCGACGGGGAAATCCGTGTAGAAGGTCGGCGCACCGGTGTTGCCCTCGACCAGCTCCTCGTACAATTCGGTGACGAGGTCGCCTGCCCCCATCGAAGCTCCGTAGTGGATTCCATGCGTGCGGCACAGCAGCTGCAGCTCGTCCAGCGGAGTATCCGGAGTGACGTCGGCGCCGACGGCGCGAGAAACCGCTTCGTGCACAGAAACGACGGGCCAGTCGCCATCCAGGCTTATGGAGCCTCCGTCGGGCGTCGGTGCGATCGCCCGCCCGTGAACTGCCCACGCGGCGGTGCGCAAAAGATCCTCGGTGAGCTCGCGCATCGTCGTGTAGTCGCCGTGGGCGGCGTAGGCCTCCAACGATGTGAACTCGGGGTTGTGAGTGGAATCGGCGCCCTCGTTGCGGAAATTCTTCCCGATCTCGAAGACCTTCTCGAATCCGCCGACGCACAAGCGCTTGAGGTAGAGCTCCGGGGCGATTCTCAAGGTGAGATCGAGGTCGTAAGCGTTGATGTGCGTTGAAAACGGCCGAGCGTTGGCCCCGCCGTGTATCCGATTGAGCATCGGCGTTTCAACCTCAACGAAGCCGTGTTCGGCGAGCCTTCCACGGATGGCCCTGACAGCGGCGCTGCGAGCGAGAAGCCGCCGGCGGGCATCCGGACTCAAAGCTAGATCCATGTGGCGTTGACGCACCCGAGCCTCGGCGTCGCGCAGCCCGCGATGCTTATCCGGGGGTGGAGTCAGGCATTTGGCCGCCATCTTCCACGATCCGACATGAATGCTCAGCTCGCCTGAACGGCTGAGGCACGTTGTGCCCGTGATGCTGACGACGTCGCCCGGATCCACGGTTTTACGCCACAGATCAAGTCCGGTGTCGCGCCGGTCGGCGGTGAACATGATCTGGCGTTCGGCCCCGCCTTCCCTCAGATCGGCAAAGAGAACGCCGCCGTGATCGCGCACCCGAACCACCCGTCCGACCACTGAAACCGTGCCCGAATTCTCTTTCACATCCGCCATGTCGAGCGTGCGGGGCACGTCAACCGGGTAGGGATCAATTCCCGCATCGATGAGCCGTTTCAACTTAACCCTGCGAATCTGCTGCTGCTCGGACAGCCGCCTTTCGCTGACCACGGGAGTGAAGAGTTCTTCTTCTTGCCGCCGCACGGCCTCGGCCAGTTTCGCCGCAGTTTCGGGAAGGTCCAGCTGCGGGGCACGCGAGTGACGCCGGAAAGTCTGAGGAAGCTCGGGAACGAAGCCTTCGGCTTGGCCGACGGCGATGAGCACCTGGGTGAGCTGAGCCGTGCTGTCGTAGCAGAGCAGGCGTGGGCGCCACTGGGGCAGGTACTTTTCGTTCGATTGGTAGAGCGAGTGAAGTTGCCACCAGCGCGAGGCGAAGACCAGCACTTTGCGGTTGAGCTTCTCTAAGGGAGAGGCCCCGATGCGCTCTCCTCTGGCGAAAGACTCGCGGAACATGGCGAAGTTGAGGGAGATCTTGGTGATGCCGAATCTGTCGGCATTCGCGATCAGCTGGGTGATCATCAGCTCGGTCACGCCGGACATCGCCTGCGGAGACCGACGCATAAGATCCAGAGATGCGTCCCGGCGCCCCCAAGGGACAAAGTAGAGCAGGCCGCATACTTGCCCGGATTCCATGTGGGCGGTGACGATCAGGGTGCGTCCGTCGCGCGCATCCCCGATGCGGCCAGAGGCCATGGAAAAACCCCGTTCAGGGCCGCCGCGCCGCCACAGGTCGGCGGTTCCGGCGAGCTCGGCCAGCTCCTCGGCGGGAATGTCCGCTTGCCGCCGCACTTGCACCCAGTATCCGGCGTTCGTCGGGCCGGCGATCGCCTTGCGGACCGCCCGCAATTCGGGGCTCGCCAACCTGAAAGAAGCGACGTCGATCACCGCTTCATCGCCGAGTACGATCGCCCGCAAACCCCGGGAACGATAGGCTCGCGCGCCTTCTTCGCTGGCTGAGATGACGCCGGGCACCCACCCGTAGGAGCGCGCGTGTTCCAGCCACTTCTCGATGGCATTGGGCCATGACTGCCTGTCGCCAATGGGATCTCCTGCGGCCAGGCATACGCCGAAAATGACCCGGAAGGAGAGTGCGGCTTTGCCGTCTGCGGAAAAGATTGTCTGCCGATCGTCGCGCGTGGCGAAATATCCGAGCGAATCGCTCGACCCGGCGGTGAGGAGCAGCCGCCTCACCGCCAGTTCGTCGTCGTAGTCCCTTTGCGCGTTCTGCGGCGCTGCACGTAGGAAGACGATGAAGGCAAGCAGGAGCGAGGCGACGGATATGAGGCCCGAGGCGGTTTCGACCCAATAGGGCCCTTCGATTGTTGAGTGGAAGGGGCGTTGGTCGGGCGGCAGGCCCAGTGCTACCGAAATGCTCCAATTGACAGATTGGCGGAAGGGGAGCCGGCCGAAACCTGCCACTTCTAGTACGGAAAAGGCGAATCCTGCGGAGGCGGCCAGACCTAGGACCACGACAAGGCATGCTCTGCGCAACGCTCCCGGAGCGACCCGCGCGGGGAAGGCGCTGCGCATCCAGATCGCCATCACTATGGCGAACAGCGCGACGACAACGGCCAATAGGAAGTACCAGCGTTGAGACTCGTAGTACTCCCTGACCTCCGGCTTCATGATGAAGTTGATGGCTGCGACGGTCATGAGCACCAGCACGGAAACCTGCCACAGCGCCGTGGACAGCCACAATGCCGCGCGTTGGCGCCGCAAAAGCCCCAAAGAGATGAAAGTGAGGAGGAGTAAGGACAGGAGAGTGGGGTAGGCGGGAATGTTCGTCAGATTGAGTATGCGAGAGACCCTCTCGACGAAATTCGGGGCGAAGAACTGCAGCACCAACGCGACCAATTGCCAAATCGCGTAGATTTGCATTGTGCGCACTAGAAAACGAGCCGCGAACTCCTTGCCTTTGCTCGGATTTTTGCCGTGGCTGGCGCTCGCCGAAGGTTCGGCTGCCACGAGTCGTCCGTCCGCGCCCACCGAGTGTCCGTCTGAGGTAACGCCATCGAGTAATTGGCTGCCTTGCAGCGTTGATTGCGTCGGGAAGCCGAGCGATGTCTCCGTCGAGGGCAATGCCTCCGTCGGGGTTCGTCTTGTCTCGGACGCTTGAGCTTCGTTCGTCAACGTGTCTTCTTCGCGCTCGCTCGTCAAAACTATCGTCCTTATCGTCGGCAATTTCCGAGGGTGTTCCGATGCGGCGGCGATGTGCGTGCATCGCTACTCGACGTGTGGCTTCGGTGTCATTCGTGAAATGTCTATTTGGAACTTTAACTGGTCTGTGCTGTGCGAGTCCATCGGAATGTGAATTTGGTGAGCATTGTCCATGTTCGAGCGCGCGACCGTATCGTGGATGTCCTCAATTGGTGAACGAGAAATGCTCTATGGTCGATTCATGGACGGACACACCAACTCGAAACGTGCATTGATCGTCGGCCTCGGGATTGCCGGCATGGCCATGGCGAAGGGCCTGCATGAATGCGGCTGGAACGTGACGGTCGTGGAGCGCGCACCGGAACGACGCCGCGGAGGCTATTTCGTCGGCTTGTTCGCCGTCGGAAAGATGGCTGCCAAGCAGTTGGGGTTCGACGGCATGCGCAACAGAGCGCCGAAGATTTCCGACAACTATGCCATCGACAAGAACGGTGAGAAGCGACGGGCCCTCGGTTTCGGCGACCTTCCCGGTTCTCCGTGGCTCATGCTGCGCGGTGACATCGAAAATGCCGCCTACGAGGCGCTCGATCCCGATGTCGAAGTGAGATACTCGACCGTGCCGGTCCGCATTGACCAGGACGACGCCGGCGTAGACGTCTGGTTGAAGGACACGTCTGCCGGAACTGAAAGCCACGAGCGCTATGACTTGCTCGTGGGGGCTGACGGCGTACATTCCACCGTTCGCAAACTGGTTTTCGGTCCTGACGAAGAATATATCCACCACCTTGGATATATGATCGTTGCCTCTCAAATTCCCAATGACCTTCCCGGTTTGGAGCGCGGGCAGGGCGCGACCTTTGCCGAGCCAGGCAAGTCTCTGTGGGTTTTCCCCTTCGAGGATCGTCCGGCCACGGTCATGTTCAGCTACAAGACGGACGACGTCGAAGCCGAGTTCGCTTGCAGCTCGCCCGCCGCTCGCATACGTGAGATTTTCGGCCCCCGGCTCAACCCCACTGTGAAGGCAGCGATCGAGCAGCTTGAGCGTGCCGAGGACAGCCTCTTCGATGAGGCGGTTCAGGTTCGTATGGACAGGTGGCATGACGGCCGTGTGGTCCTCATCGGCGATGCGGGCTGGTGCTTGACCCTCTATTCGCGTATGGGTGCTTCGACGGCGCTCGCCAGCTCCAATCTGTTGACAGCGATTATCGCTCAGCGTGGAAATGACGTGAAGGGTGCCCTTGATGAGTGGGAGGCGAAGTCCCGCCCGTTCATCAAGCACTACCAGAAGGTTGGCTCGCGCAATAGGGCATTTTTCACGCCTGCCGGCAAGGTCGGTAAGACGACCCGGTCTTTTGCCATCTCGCTTGTCCAGCGGCCGTGGGCGCGCCCTCTGCTCGCTAAATTCGTTGGCACGGGAAAGAAGGGGAACAACCTCATGCGTTCGGTTATCCCGCCGCGTCCGCGCGAGTGAAAAGCCCGTCGCTCGCCGATCTTGGGCTTTTCCGCAGGATGTGCGCGTCCGCGCGAGTGAATGCCCGCGCAAGTTAATGGCAATGGACCCGCTCACCCGGTTGTGTCCGTGTGGCACCCGGTTGCGTCCGTGTAGACGGGCCGACGGGCTTGTGCCCTTGTGGCCGAGAGCGATCGGTGAACGGTCAAACGTAATGAATATCATTATTGAATTTCGTATTATCTCCGTCTTGCCCAATTTTTGACGGGAAAGTAGCGTTGAGCCATGAGCATTTGGTCCCCTCTATCCGCGCGCGT
>CAUSGP010000150.1:0-6050 GCA_963531075.1 uncultured Actinomycetaceae bacterium
ATCGATTCCGCGCGGGCCGGATAGCCCGACAACCCTCCCTCCTGGCGCAGCGTCGAGAAGTCGTGGCGGCCGGTGAGGATTTTGTGCACGTAGCTTTGATGTCCGGTGTCGAAGACGAGAACGTCCGACGGCGAAGAGAACACCCTGTGAATAGCGATCGTCAGTTCGACGACGCCGAGGTTCGGGCCGAGGTGACCGCCCGTCTTCGACACGTTCTCAACGAGGAAGGTACGAATCTCTTCGGCTAGATCTTCCAATCGCTCGAATGGCAGGCTCTTCACGTCGTCAGGGCCGAGTATGCCTTCGATCAATCCCACGGCGACCTCCTTTTGCCATCGCCCATTTTAACCTCTAAACGGGCGATCGCTATGCCGTACGCGACCCTCGCCCATGTGTGCGCCCGGGCGAGGGACGCCCGGGCGCTGAGCTTGCCCCTTCGGGTCAGCCGAGCGAGTCGAGAACGATGTTCAGCCCTTCGGACATCGTCGGGTGGGCGATGACGGCATCGCGCAGCCTGGTCCACAGCAGCCCGCCGAGCATGGCCATTTGAACGGATGTGACTACTTCGCTGGCCCCTTCACCGATGATCGCCGCTCCGAGGATCTCCTCTGTGTCGGCATCGACGATCACCTTGTAGAAGCCTTCGGTGTGCCCGTGGGTTTTCGCGCGCGGAACCGCGGCGGTAGGGACTTTCGCCACGCGAACGTTGTGCCCGGCGGAGCGAGCCTCTTCCTCTCCGAGTCCGACGCGGCCGAGTTCCGGCGTGGTGAAGACGGCCCACGGGATGAGGCGACCGTCGGTAGAGGCCTCCTTGCCCGCGAAGATGTCGCGCAACACCCGGAAATCGTTCCATGAGACGTGCGTGAATTGGGGCGATCCAGCGACGTCGCCCGCTGCGTAGACGCCCGGGACGCTCGTTTCCAGGTGCGAATCGACCTTGACGAAGCCGCGCTCAGTCAGTTCGATTCCCGCGGCCTCAAGTCCAAGGCCACGGGTGACCGGCGTGCGTCCGAGCGCAACGAGGAGGCGCGTTCCGGTAACCTCTCCTTGATCGGTGTGAACGACAATGCCCTCGCCTCCCGCGGACACCCGCACGGCCCGCTCGCCGGTGCGGATCGTCACGCCCTGGGCTGCGAGATTGTTCGCGATCTCCTCGGCGACGTCGGCATCCTCCCTTGCGAGAATGTGCTTTCCGCCCTCAATGAGACTCACCTTCGCGCCGAAAGTCGCCATCATCGAGGCCATTTCGACGCCGATGACCCCACCACCCAATACGACGAGGTGCTCGGGAATCTCTGTCAGGCGCAGAAGGTCCTCGCTGGTCCAGTAATCGACCTCGTTCAATCCGTCGATCGGCGGCACCGCGGGGGTCGTCCCCGTATTGACAAGCACCTTCTCGCCCTCGACCAGCCGGGTGGATCCGTCAGCCGTCAAGACTTCGATGGTCTTCGGGCCGGTGAACGTCGCGGTTCCCAGAACGAAATCGAGCCCGGGAGCGGCGAACATTTTCTCGTGGGCCGCGACCATGCCGCCGACCACGCCTTCCTTGCGAGTCCGCAGCGCTTCAAGATCGACGCCGGCCGAGGCCAGGTCGGCGCCCGAAAGCTCGACCCCGTAAGCCGCGGACGTACGGACCTCGGCGAGCCGGCGGGCGCTTGAAACGAGGACTTTCGTGGGAATGCAGGCAACGTTGATGCACGTTCCCCCGATCTTGTCGCGTTCCACCATGAACACTTTGTCGCCCTTTTTGGCGCGAAGCATGGCGAGGGATTTGCCCGCCTTGCCGCCGCCAACAACGACGAGATCGTATTTTTCGGGTGCCTTTGGCATCGTAATTCTCCGTATCTTTGCAGCTTATGGGGTATGGGTCCATTCCCATCCGGTGTGTACAACGTGACATCCATAAGCCGCATTCCGAGACGCAGATCACTCAATTAGCGTTACTCTACTACGGTTACGCATTCGAAATGATGAGTATTGGGGAAAATGTCAATCGCTTCGAAGGACGTCACTTTCCTTCCACATCCCCGCATAACGGCGACATCGCGCGCCATAGAGGCCGGATCACAGGAAACGAGAACGATTCTGCCGATTTTTGCCTCCCCGAGGATGGCCGCCAGCTCCGTTCCGAGGCCCGCCCTCGGAGGATCGGCCACAACGACGTCGCCGTTGATCCCCTCGACCGCGCGGGCGTCGATTCGAGCCGTTCGACAACGAGCCCAGGGAAGATCTTCAAGGTTGGATCGCGCGTCGCCGACAGCCTCATGCGCGGCTTCCATGGCGTAAACGGTGCCTTTTTCTCCCGTAGCGATAGCCAGCGGCTGCGTCAACAAGCCCGCGCCCGAGTACAGTTCGACGACGGCTTCTCCCGGCTGGACCTTTGCCCCGCGCAAAACGAGTTCGACCAGGCTCGCGGCAGCCTTGCGATGAACTTGCCAGAAGCCTCCTGCGTGCACCCGGTAGGCGTAGAGCTCGCCATCAACGACAACGTCTTCCCGAATGGCCTCCTGCGCACGCATTCCCGGCGCCCACCAGGAATCGCCTCCGATAAACACGACGGGATCGGATCCCGACGGCGCAAGTGCCTTGACTCGTTCTCCGGGCCTCCACCAGGATCGCCACGGTCCAAAAAGGTCAAGCTCGTCGATTTCTTCTACAGCCAAGGGAAAGCTCGTAACGCCCAGGAGTTCGCGGCTGGCATCCCTGTACATGGCCGGCCGCCCATCCTCGCCCACGACGAACTCGATTCGTGTGCGCGTGCCCCAGCCCGAGGTTTCTGCGTCACCGGGAAGCGCCCGAACCTCGGGCAAAAAACCCTGCTCTTGGAGATGGTCCGCCAGTTCGCGTCCGCCGATCCTGCCGATGGTGGTAGCAAGGACGTGGCTTTTCCATTCGGCTTGGTAGTCGAAGGCCACATGCCCCAGATCCGCTCCGCCGACGCCCAGAGGCCCGGCTTCTGGCCACACAAGATCGACTCGGTGAGGGGAAGGGTCGGATACGACCTCAACGACGTCGCCCCGTATAAGGGTCGACCTCTGCCCGGTCACCCTTACCCGCACGCGCTCGCCTGGCAGCCCGAAGCGAGCGAATACCACGCGGCCGTCCTCTGCCCTGCCCACCGCCGATCCGCCGTGGGCGACATCGGTCAGGTCTATGTCGAGCGTTGTCATTCGTTCTCCTCGATTGGGCGGAAAAGGTAAGGAACCTCGGCGAGGATGACGCCGGGCTCGTGGCGCAGATCGGCTATGACGTTCGGCATCGACCGTCGCACGAAATAGCCCTCCCAAACGCCCGCCGCCAGAATCCTCTGATAGAAGACAGCCACGACATCGCCCGGATGCGTCTGATGCAGGGAATGCACATAGTCGACAATGTGCCCGCGCGTTGCGCCCTGGGGCGTTCCCAGGACCGTGAGGTCGACGGGAAGGCCGGCTTTCTTCCAGTCTTCGCGGAGTTTGCGCGTACGTTCGGGATCGAAGTCCACCGTCAATGCCGTCAGGCTCGAAAGCCTCATGGCCCGAGCGTAGCTCAGCGTTCGCAAGGTCGGATCGTCGACCACGCTGACGAGCACAACTCCGTGAATTCGGGTGGGCAGACGACGCCCCGCGGAAAGGTCGGTGACGGCCAGCGTGCGGGCGACCCTTCCCATGCTTCGGCGCGCGAGGAGCATGATGAGTGCGGGCACCGCCAGGCCAACGAGTGAGACGACGAGCCAGGTGCGTTCGATGAAGACCATCAATCCCAGCCCGGCGCCACACACTCCCGCCACAGCGGCGAACGCCCATTTCGTCAGGCTGGCGCGCCTGCGCTCGGCACGGTTGAGCGATTCTTTGAGTATGCCAACCGAACGCAGCGACATCGCCATGCAGGCCAGGCCAAATTGGAGGAGAGCACAGACGACGAAGACGGTGGCTCCCGCGAGGCTAGAGACGAGCATCCCCGCGAGACCCGCCGCGAGAACAGCCGTGAGACCGACAATGACCAGGCGCGGCTTGATCGCGTCGCGCGTGCCCAGGCGACGCGGCAATATCCCGTCGGTCGCGAGCTCACTGAGAAGGAAGGGAAGGCGGGCATATGCGGCTAAGGCGGCCGAAATCCCGAGAACCGCATACCCCGCCGCGACCACTTTGAAACCGTTGGCATCCATGAGACCGCGGGCGATCGAAAGACTGGGGATTCCACGCCTTTGCCCCGGCAGCTCGAAAAGTATGGCGAGGTAGAGAGTGAGGATGACGGCGAGGGTGGAGCCCCCGAAACGCACGGCCAACCACCGGGGGCGGACTCTGCGGGTGCGTGTATCCCCATGCACGCGTTCGCTCAGAAGGACCAGAAGGCTTGCGGGAAAAGCCGCCGCTATGACGGCCGTCATCCTGGGGTGGGAAACGCCGGGGTTACGCCCTGAGAGAATCGTTTCGCGCCGAGCCGCGATGGCGGCGTCGACCGTGGAACCGTCGACGAGCTCGGCGACGAGGCCGAAGACGAGAACCGCCACGACCGCCAGCGCACCGATGGCGGCAGTGACCCAATAGAGCCGGGATTCGCGTCCCTTGCGCAAGAGCACGGGAAGCGCCAGAAGGAGGACGAGCGTGTACAGCAGCGGCTCGCGTGCAAGATTCGGAAAGATCTCGACGATGCTGGTGGTGGCGGCATCCACTCCCATGACGATGACGATGACGTAGCACAAATAGCGGGCCGAAGCCGAAACCACGCCCATTCCCGGGCTGATGTGTGAGGCGACGATCTGGTAAGACAGGCGACGCGGAACCAAACGCCCCACCCACGTCGCTCCCAGATAGGCGAGAAGAAGCGTCACAACGGTGACCGCGGCGGCGATTGAGATATCCGGCGAGTTGGCCCATGAGGGCACGGAACGAAGGATAATCTGCGGGACGATGACCGCGGAAAGAACAATCATCGTGGTGTCGGCGGCGGCCGAGCGGGCGGGTATTTCGTTCGTCACAGTGTTCAGGCTACGCCACGTCTCGGTTTGAGGTAGCGTTCTTAGCGTGCACTTTGTCATCATGGGGTGCGGTCGCGTCGGAGCGACGTTGGCCGCGAATCTAACGGAGTACGGTCATTCCGTGGCCGTCATCGACCACAGTCCGGACTCTTTTCGCCGACTCCCCGAAGAATTTTCCGGCCAGCGCGTCACGGGAATGGGCTTCGACCGCGAGGCCCTAGTCCAGGCGGGAATCGAGGACGCCCAAGGTTTTGCGGCCGTTTCATCGGGCGACAATTCGAATATCATCGCCGCACGCGTGGTCCGCGAGACATTCGGCGTGTCCAACGTGGTTACCCGCATCTACGATCCGACGCGCGCGGAAGTTTACGAGCGCCTCGGGATCACGACCGTATCGACGGTCAAGTGGACGGTCGAACAGGTCTTTCGTCATCTCATCCCCCTGGGGCCATATTTCGAAAGGGTCGACGATACCGCCGGGATCGCCATCGTCAGCATCGACCTTGACCCTTCGTGGTTCGGGCGTAAGGTCGCCGAATTAGAACGCGCAACCGGGGCGCGAGTAACGTACCTGACCCGTTTGGGCAATGGTGTGCTTCCAGAACCCGATCTCGTGCTGCAAGACGGCGACGCGCTGCACATGACGGTCGAAACCGATCGGGCCGGCGTAGTCCAAAGGATCGCCAATCATCCCGTCAGGGAGGAAGACCTGTGAAAGTCATCATCGCGGGAGCCGGCTCCGTTGGCAGGTCCATCGCTAAGGAACTCGTCCAATCGGGCCACGACATCACGATCATCGATCGTCATCCCTCGGCAATGAAGGTCGCCTCTGTCCCGGAAGCCGAGTGGCAACTGGATGACGCCTGCGAACTCACGAGCTTGCAGCGGGCAAATCTGGACGAGGCAGACGTCGTCGTGGCGACCACGGGAGACGACAAGGCCAACCTCGTCATCTCGCTTCTGGCCAAAACCGAGTTCGGCGTCGAACGCGTCATCGCCCGCGTCAACAATCCGAAGAACGAGTGGCTTTTCGACGAATCCTGGGGCGTGGACGTGGCCGTTTCGACGCCGCGGGTCATGGCCCCCTATG
>CAUSGP010000151.1:0-6010 GCA_963531075.1 uncultured Actinomycetaceae bacterium
ATGACAGTCCAGGCGTTCGGCCCGGGATCCGCCCCCTCTTCGAGATATTCGGGCGCGTTGAAGTAGTCGAAGATCGGATGGTATCTGCGTCCCACAAGGTCCTTGCCGGAAATTTGCGCGAGCACCTCGGGCTCTTCCCCGCGCTCTTTCGCGTATGCCTCAAGCCGCGAATCGGCGATGATAACGTCTTCCCCAGCCACAGGCGAGTCGAAGTCTCCGGGCACGCGAACGACGGAGTAGTCGACGTCGGGTCCGACGGCGACGGCGAGATTCGAGGGAAGAGTCCATGGCGTGGTCGTCCAGATGAGGATCAATTCGGGGCGTTCGGCTCCCTCGCGCACGGGCTCGGTCAAGCGCATGCCGACGGTAACCGTCTCATCTTGGCGGTCCTGGTAGACCTCGTCGTCCATCTTCAATTCGTGATTGGACAGCGGGGTGCGATCGTTCCAGCAGTATGGAAGTACCCGGTAGCCCTTGTAGATGAGGCCTTTCTCGTAGAGCGTCTTGAACGCCCACATGACCGACTCCATATACGTGGGATCAAGGGTCTTGTAATCGTTATCGAAGTCGACCCATCGTGCCTGGCAGGTGACGTATTCCTGCCATTCGTCGGTGTAGCGGAGCACCGACGATCGGCAAGCCTCGTTGAAGGCTTCGATTCCGATTCCGCCCTCGCGTGTGATCTCCGAGATATCGTCGATTCCCATAAGACGCTGGGCCTCGAGCTCGGCTGGAAGTCCGTGGGTATCCCAGCCGAAACGGCGTTCAACACGACATCCCTTCATCGTCCGGTAACGCCCGACAACGTCCTTGATGTACCCGGTCAACAAATGGCCATAGTGCGGCAACCCATTCGCAAAAGGGGGGCCGTCATAGAAGACGAATTCATCGGCGCCGTTCTGGCCCGCGGGACGGTTGTCGATAGATGCTTGAAAAGTCCCATCTTTTTTCCAGAAGGCGAGGATACCCTCCTCCATCTTCGGGAAGTCCGGCGACGCCTCGACGCGCGCCTGACGGTCCAAGGGATAGTGGCCTTTAGCACCCATTGTTGCTCCTCATACATCGCCCGAGCGAGGACGACTCCCGGCGTTTGCCGTAAGCCGCGGTACCACCCCGCTTGCCCCGCGCGATGCGTGGCCACTCATTGGGACGATGACGGGTCCAACCGCCCGGTTCTACTTGGGAAGGAGACTGAACTTCGACGCCTTCATTTCGAAGGGCGATGTTCCTTCCGGTTCTTCCGGGAGCTCGCCGGTGATAGCCGGGTCAACGCAGAGCTCTATTTTAACGGCGTTTCGCACCCGTCGAAAGTACCGAAAAAGTGACATTGAAAACCTCTGCTTGCCCGGCTATCACCGTGCTTCACGCACAAACACATGGCTGCGATGCGTGAGCCACGTGTCTATTACCCCCTCTTTCGCCTATAAACGAGCAGACCTCCCGCAATGAGAGCAAGTGCCGTCAGAGCACTTCCCACCACGGTTGCTCCCGTATTCGCAAGCCGCCTGCTCGACTCGGACGTCGCGGGCGTGGGAGCGTACTTTCCCACATGATGACCCATCGGCTTGGGATCACGCACTCGGGGGCCCAACGGTCCCGCACTCGGTTTCGGCTGAACAGGGGTCAACGAAGGCGTCGCACTCGGACTTGGGACTCTACCCGACGTCGGCGTGGCCGTGGGCGCTCCCGAAGGGCTGGGTGTCGAAGTCGAGGTTGTAGGCGTTGGGCTTGGAGCCGAGGTTGGCGTCGGTTTTGGCGACGACGTCGGCTCGTACACATTAACGAATTCGGCCTGAACCTGTTCATCCTTGGATTGGATCACCACCGTTTTCGCTTCTGGTGCCTTCAAGGTGTAGCCGTCGGCCTGGGCCTGTTCTGCCTTTTCCTTCACCGTGCACGAGGTTCCCGTGGCGAAGTCCTTGCCCACAGCCGCCGGCTTCCCATTGGCTTTCACCGTCACATCACCGTTGGACCCATCGGTGCACTCGTAGCTAAACGCGAAATCGCGCGCTGCGCCATCAGCCAATCCTTCGACCTTCTTGACGATCGAAAACGATCCCGTCTGAGCGGTGTAGGTGTTTTTGAACTTAATCTTCGTCGTGCACCGGTCGTCAATCTCTACAAGGACCGTCTGAGGGCCGCTAACGGTTCCGCGCGCTTTTTCCTTCGGCGTCCCTGTCCCATCGAGGGAAACAGCGGACTTGCGCACACGACCTTGTCGAAGGTTCCTTTGCCCCACGGACTGAAGCTTCTTCTCGACGGATTCGGGTCTTCCTCCCGGCCGCGGAGGGCGACATAGCCTCTGCATCGACACATCGATGTCGAGAGCCGCACCCGCCACGCTCGCATCTTTCTCAGTCACCGTGCACTGGATGCCACCAAGATTTTCGACCCGTGCTGCTTTTCCCGGTTCCGCGTTAACCGTTCCCTTCGACACCACGGCGCCCAACCGATTCGTGCACGAGTATTCGTATGTGAAAGCCGAAGGAGAAAGCTTTGACGCGTCAACGGTGACTTCTTTAGACACCTCGAAGGAGCCGCTAAAGCGGTGATAGACGTTGGATACGGCGACGCCAACCGTCGTATTCGCCTTGATCTCGAATTCAGCGGAGGGGATAGCCTCTTCTGCCAAAGTATTCGCAGTTTTGGATGTTGAAGCGGTTGCTTTAGATGTTGAAGCGGTTGATGCGCCTGTCTTCTTCGGACGTGGTGTCGAAACGCCACCCCTGGAAAGAGCGGAACCACTGCTAGAGGGAACAGCGCGGCGACCGGAAGGAATGGCCTTTTCCCCGAATGAATTCGGGGCGGTGTAGATGCGATAATCAACGATCCAATCCGCATTGGGAATTGAGGCGTTTTTCTCGGTCACCTTGCACGTGCCCTCGGGGACACCGGCGACGTCGACGGGCTGGCCGACTTTCAAGTTGAGAGTTCCTTGTTTGGTCGTGGCACCGGTTGCGTTTTGGCACGTATAGTCCACCGCGAAGGTCTCGGGAATCGAGTCAGGAGAAGCTGTCCCATAGACTTCTTTGATCACGCTGAACTTACCCGTAGCGCCCGGTAGAGAATCACTGATATCGGCAACTGCCACAGTTCGGTCGCTGGATTTCGCGTGCGCCGAGGCGTTAGTGGAAACGACGAATTCGCCCAAAGACAAAACCGAAACCGTGAGCACGCCGAGCGCCCTAGTGGAGGCGGTGAGTTTCCTCCTGGTGTTGATGCCCATCATTTACCTTTGAATACCTTTCGTTGAAAAGGTCGAGCCCGCGCATTCCAGCCGGCCCAATCGGCAACTTACTCCGCCACGATAACAGCATATTCTCAGTAATTTTGGAGCACATATACAACTTGAGGTGGATGGGCAATCATCTTCAACCAGCTTTCCGCACCCCCTTCCCGCAGCTTGCCGATCTTCCCACATCGAAACTCGCCGCATTAAAACCAACATCAAGATCGACGATTTTCCCACTAGAAACGCCATTTCAACCGGACCTACACCCATTATCGATCCAACTCGCGCACACTATTCAAACGGTAGCATTCATCTTTCAGAATTCTCCAAGCAAATCCGCAACCGGAGGGGAATGGACGATTCACCCTCTACCCCCGCCGTTTGTTCTACAGACGCTTCGCTCGCCGGAACAACGACTGTCCATCACTCTTCCAGCACCACAAGAAGGCGGAACTGGGCGAGTAATCTAAAACCGTCCATTCCCGTGACACTCCTATACCGCGTCAACTTCCGCACAGTTTCAGGAGTTTCGAGGAATTCAAATACTTGAGTGAGCGACGACGGCGCGCACCGCTCGCAACCGTGCGGGCGCGCCGACTTCCTCGTCGCCAACCGCCACCGCAAGTTTTGGTTGCGCGCCCGTGGCCCAGAAAGGGAGGCGTGAACTTCCAAGCCACGGAGAGGATACCCAGCGGAGGCGTGACAGTCCGCTTGGGATGCATTGATCATAGCAGGAAGGGGCTCCACATTTCCAACCGCAAATCACCCAGATTGAAAAACTTAATGATTCCATATTACTGTTCCGTAGCAGATAGTTTTGTTTTTGTAAATAGAAACTAAAGGCCACATGTCTCACATTTACTCCAAAACCCTGCCAATTCAGCTTTTAAACAAACGCATGGGTAGCATGACACCGCCGTCACCCCTTCCGCTAAGTCGGACGTTGTTACACAATCTCGGTATGCAACACAAAAAAACACGCTTACATGCCGCATGCGCAACCCTTGCGTTAGCTATCCCGTTATGTACCGGCTTTTCTGCGGCATCTGACTCTCCGAATAATCAAAACGGAGGGAACGACACTTCGGTTCTCTCCCGTGCACTTTCAGAAACGACGACATCGGGCAAGTTCATTTCCGCTTCCCATCCTTCCAAAGACGATGACGACAATTCGGACGAAGACGACGGCAGCGCCGACGATAGCGATGACAACTCTAATGACAGCGACTCCGACGGTGACCACCCCAATGACAGCGACTCTGACAACGACGGCAACACCGGCGGTGACTCCGACAACGACTCCCCTGGCGATTTGAACCCCGGCACCGCCCAGTCTCCCTCTGCCCCATTGCGCGGAATCACTCTCACATCCATCAAAGACCTCGATAAGACACTCTCCGTCATACGATCGAGCGAAAAGAAGCTCACGGTGCGTGTGGTGATCCAGCACAACTTCAGCATTGAGCAATACCGCCAAGCGATTGAGGCTCTTCCCCCTCACGCTTACATCATGGTCGAAGTTCTCGACGCTACGAATTGGGCGCCCGCGAACGCCGAATCGCTCAAAGATCTCACCGAGCAAGCCATTAGCTCCTTTGGCGACAAAGTCGATATTTGGGAGATCGGCAACGAGCTGAACGGATCGTGGCTCGGCAACTCGCCGCAAGAGATTAACCAGAAAGTCGAGGCTGCTTACGACGTCGTGAAAGCGCATGGCGGACGTACCGCTATCACGCTCAACTACTGGTCTCACAGAGGCTGCTACGAGAAGTCCTGGGAAAACTTGGGGTCCTTCGTCAAGACGATGCCTCAAAAACTCCGCCAGGTCGATTACATGTTCCTCTCGGTCTACGAATTCTCGTGCAGCCCGGCGCAGCGGCCGAGCGCGGATGAACTCAGCGCCACTCTCAAGCAGCTGGGCAAGACATTCTCGTCGGCCAAGCTGGGAATCGGCGAAATAGCTGCCAACGGACCGAACGACGACAATGGTGAATCAAGCCTGCGGACCAAGCAGCGCATCGCCAAGCGCTACTACGGCATGCAGAATGAGCTGGCCCAATCTATCGGAAATCGATACGTCGGCGGGTACTTCTGGTGGTACTTCTATGAGGACGCTGTCACGCGCAGCGCTCCGATGTGGCCAACTCTCAAGCAACTTCTCAACAACATCTGATCTGACGATCTGGCAAGCCAAAATCACCTGACACAGTACGGGCCCCGTCTTTCGTGGACGGGGCCCGTTTCTTTTGGGCTTCTTTCTTTTGGGCTTCCGGTTTTCAGGCGCCTCCAAACCCCTTTAGAGGCTTCCAGCCTTTCGAAGGGGAAGTCGAGGTCCGTTTTCGGGAGCGAGGCTTGTTTTCGGGGATGGGGCTTGCAGCCGTCGCTCTTTGGTCCCAGCTCTTTGCTCCTTAGGGTTCGCTCGCTCGGGCTTGTTTGCCGGGCTGCTTGTGCTTCCGGCAACCGACATCACTCATCATCCGCTGCACGACCGGTTTCGAGCGAGGAAACGGGCAGTGCACCATCGGCATCAGAATCGCGCACCAGCGTCCGCGCGTCGGACTGGTTGCGCGGCATCACTCGGACCAGATCGATGTTGACGTGAAGCGGGCGGGTCAGGGCCCAGGCAATGACGTCGGCGACGTCGTCGGCGAGGAGCGGACCCTCGACACCCGCATACACGGCTTGCGCCCGTTGGGCGTCGCCGAGTCGATTGAGCGAGAACTCCTCGGTCTTCACGAGCCCCGGAGCTACCTCAATAACGCGAACCGGCTCACCTAA
>CAUSGP010000152.1:0-5958 GCA_963531075.1 uncultured Actinomycetaceae bacterium
CCGGGGCCGGATCCGGAACTCTTCTTGCGATCGGAATCTTCCTGCTGGTCGGCGCTTGCGGCAAATCGGCACAATTTCCGCTCCAGGCCTGGTTGGGCGACGCCATGGCCGGGCCGACCCCGGTTTCGGCTCTCATCCACGCGGCCACAATGGTCACGGCGGGCGTCTACCTCATGGTTCGTTCTGGCGCCGTGTATGCGGCGAGCGCATCGGCCCAGTTGACGGTCGCCGTCATCGGAACCATCACGCTGGCCTTTGGAGAGATTGTGGGAGCGGCCAAGGACGACATGAAGAAGGTGCTCGCCGCCTCGACGATGTCTCAAATCGGGTACATGATGCTGGCGGCGGCCCTCGGCCCGGCCGGGGCGGCCTTCGGTATCTTCCATTTGGTCACGCACGGTTTCTTCAAGGCCAACATGTTCCTCGGAGCCGGTTCCGTTATGCACGCGATGGACGACGAAGTCGATATGCGCGGCTTTGGGGGGCTGAGTAAGCATCTGCCCGTAACGTGGGCCACGTTCCTTGCCGGCTATCTCGCGATCATCGGCTTCCCTTTCCTTTCGGGCTACTTCTCGAAGGACAAGATCATCGAAGCGGCCTTCGTCGGCGAGGGCTGGCGGCCGTGGGTATTCGGCGGGCTGACGATGGCCGTCGCGGGTTTGACGGCTTTCTATATGTCACGTCTGTTCTTCATGATCTTCCACGGCCGGGAGCGCTTCGCTCGGTCGGGGGAAGGCGCAAAGCATCCGCACGAGGCGCCTGCATCGATGTACGTTCCGCAGGTGTTGTTGGCCGTCGGATCGATCGGCCTGGGCTTCGTGCTCAACGCCATCGGCTTCACCGAGTGGCTTGAGCCCGTCGTCGGCCGTGCGTCTCACGGCGAACCCGTGCTTCCCGCTCCGGCCATAACCTTCGGCACGCTCGCCCTGGTCGCCGCAGGCGCGGGCTTGGCCTGGAAGATGTATGCGGCCAGCCCGGTTCCGGTCGAAGCGCCTGAGGCGAACGCGCTGGTGCGCGCCGCTCGCGCGGACCTCTACCAGGATGCGTTCAATGAGAATGTCTTCATGAAACCCGGAATAGCCCTGACCACGGCTGTGGCGGCGACCGATGCGCGCGTCGTCGACGGCGCGGTCGAAGGGATCGCAAAGGGAACATCGGGCGCCGGCCGTTTGAGCACGCGGTTGCAGAACGGGTATGCCCGCTCGTATGCCTCGTACATGACTTTCGGCGTCGTCATCGTGCTTGTCGTCGCTTTGGCATCGCGGTTGTAGGAGAGGAAAGCAATATGCACAACGTCATCGAGGCAGCCTTTCCGTGGCTGACGGTCCTCATTGCCGTGGCGCTGGCAGGCGCCTTTCTCCTGTGGGTCGTCAAACCTCTCAGAGCCCGCGCGATGGCTTTCGGCGTCGGCCTGTCGGCCGTTATCTTGGTTCTGTTCCTCGTGGCGGCCTCAACCTTCGACTTCGACGCCGCCGGCCGGGTGCAGTTGGCTGAGGACTATTCGTGGATTCCGCAGATCGGCGCCAGTGTCGCGTGGGGCGTGGACGGCATGGGTCTGGTGATGGCTGGTCTGGCCGTGTTCCTCGTGCCGCTCGTCTTGCTAGCGGCGATCGGAGATTTTGAGGATGAGAAGCCCGACAGGGTCGCGGGGTACGTAGGCTGGGTCCTCGTGCTTGAGGCGATCATGATCGGGATCTTCGCCGCTCGCGACGTCTTCCTCTTCTACATGCTTTTCGAGCTCATGATCTTGCCGATGTACTTCCTCATCGGCCGTTACGGGGCTGAGGGCGCTACCCGCGCGGCGATCAAATTCGTTCTCTATTCGCTTTTCGGCGGGCTCGTGATGCTCGTCGGGGTCGTGGCCCTCGCGGCGAACGGCGATGGCCCCCATGCGCTGCTGTTTGACTCTGCGGCCCGAGCGGTGGGCGGCAACGGCATGCTGGTCTTTATCACCTTCTTCGTCGCTTTCGCCATCAAAGCGCCCATGTTCCCGGTGCACACGTGGCTTCCCGATACAACGGAAAAGGCCCCGGCGGGAACGTCCACGCTGCTCGTGGGCGTGCTCGACAAAATCGGAACCTACGGCATGATCGCCCTGTGCCTTCGGATCGTTCCTAAGGCCGCGAAGGATGCGGCCACACCCATCATGGTGCTCGCCGTCGTCTCTATATTCTGGGGCGCCTTCATGGCGATCGCCTCCAACGACCTCATGCGTCTGATCGCCTACACGTCGGTCAGCCATTTCGGCTTCATCGTGCTCGGCGTCTTTTCGGGCAGCTCGACGGCGATGACCGGCGCCATCCTCTACATGGTGGCCCACGGCGTGGCGACGGGGGCCCTGTTCTTGACGGTCGGGTTCCTGCGCCGCCGGGGAGGCGACGCTCTCATCACTACGTATGGCGGATGGCAACGCGTCACGCCGGTGCTCGCCGGCGTCTTCCTCGTCTCGGGGTTGGCGACGATCGCCCTGCCCGGCCTCTCGGGCTTCGTCCCCGAATACCTTGTGATCATGGGGACGTTCACTGTCCACCGTGCCTTCGCCCTTGTCGCGGTTCTCGCGGTCATTCTTGCGGCGATCTACATTCTTTTGCCGTACCAGCGAATCTTCACGGGCTCCAAGCCCGACGTCGCCGTTCCCGATCTCGGCCCGCGCGAGAAGACGGTGGCGGGAATTCTGGTGGCGGCCATGCTCGGTCTGGGCTTCTTCCCGGCCCCCGTCATCGACGCGGTCAAACCGGTAGCCGAGCAGTTTCCCATTGTCGCGGCCACTGAAGGGAGCGCGAAGTGACAACTCCTACGATCGAATGGGCCACGCTCACGCCAATTCTCGTTGTTTTGGTGGCGGCCGTGCTTGGCGTGCTGATTGAGGCTTTCGTTCCTCGACGCGCCAGGCGCGCGTTGCAGATGACGCTTTCGCTGGGGGCTTTGGCTGCTTCCCTCGCGGCGGTCGTGTGGCGTTGGAGCGTGGTTCTTGACGAGGGGCCGCGATCAGCGCTGCAAGTGAGCCGGGAGAACGCGAAGACCCTCGGCAGCTTACTCGAGGATCTGCCGAGCCTCGCTTTCCAGGGAATCATTCTGGGGTGTTCGCTGCTGGCTTTCCTGGTCATTGCCGACCGCACGACGACGGGCGAGGGTTCCTTCGCGGCCTCTGCGGCGACGGAACCGGGATCGCTCGATGAGCGTGAGGCGACGGAGGCGGGATTCGAGCAGACTGAGATCTTCCCCCTCGGCCTTTTCGCCGTAGGCGGGATGCTTGCTTTCGCCTCGGCGGGAGACCTCCTCACGCTTTTCATCGCTCTCGAGGTCCTTTCCCTTCCCCTGTACGTTTTGTGCGCCACCGCTCGACGTCGCCGCGCGCTTTCCCAGGAAGCTGCACTCAAGTACTTCATCTTGGGGGCGTTTTCCTCGGCCTTTTTCCTCATGGGTGCGGCTCTCCTCTACGGCTATTCGGGATCCCTGAACTATTACGCGATTGCTTCCGCGCTGGTGACAAGCACGGGAATGGACACGCTGATGGTCGCCGGATCGGTGCTCGTTCTCGTCGGACTGCTTTTTAAGGTCGGTGCGGCTCCGTTCCATTCGTGGACGCCTGACGCCTACCAGGGCGCTCCCACGCCCATCACCGGTTTCATGGCGGCCGGAACGAAGGCCGCCGCCTTCGCCGCGATGCTGCGGTTCGTCTATTCCGTTGGCCGAGGCGCAAATACGGAGCTTCGCCCGGTTTTTTGGACGATCATCATTGCGACGATGCTCGTGGGCACCGTGGGCGGGATCGTGCAATCGGACGTCAAACGCATGCTCGCCTATTCGTCGATCGCACACGCGGGATTCGTGCTGATCGGAGTCGACTCGTATTCCCTGGACGGAATCCGCTCGGTCGCCTTCTACTTGCTCGCCTACGGCTTGGCGTCGGTCGGGGCTTTCGGCGTCGTTGCCCTCGTTCGTCAAAAGAGCCCGAGCGGAAGCATCTTAGGTGAGGCGACGTCGCTTCGGGCGTGGCGTGGCCTGGGGAAGACCAATCCGCTTCTGGCCGGGTCCATGGCGGTGTTCTTGCTTTCTTTCGCGGGTATTCCGCTCACCGGTGGATTCATGGGCAAGTTCTTCGTCTTCAAAGCCGGCTATGCGTCGGGTCAAGGCGTGCTTGTGTTCTTGGCGGTTCTCGCTTCGGCTGCCACCGCTTTCTTCTATTTCCGTTTGATGCTTCTCATGTTTTTCAGGGACCCATTGCCGGGGACCGTCGCGATCGGTTCCGAAGGATATTCGATCGTCGCGATCGTTGCAGCGGCGGTTGGAATTGCGGTGACCGGCATCGCGCCGAACCTGGTGTGGAGCTTCCTTGACAACGCCATGGCGTTTATACTCTGACGGTGGCCCAAGAAACTAGTACGTTAGCCGAACGCCTGGGCGAGCGTATGGAAACCGTCGAGCGCCGCCTCGTCGACGAAGTGCGTCTGGACGATCTTCAGGTCGATCCGGCGACCACGCATTTGGTCGACGCCGGAGGCAAACGGCTGCGTCCTGCCCTTGTTCTCCTCACGGCGGAGCTGGGGCCGAGGCCCGGGGCCGAGGCGGTTTTTGATTCGGCGGTCGCCGTTGAGCTCACGCATTTGGCATCGCTTTATCACGACGACGTCATGGACGATGCCCCCATGCGCCGCGGTGTCCCCTCCGTTCAGTCGCTGTTTGGAAACTCTGTGGCGATACTCGCCGGCGACGTTCTTTTCGCCAGAGCGTCCGTCGTCACCTCGAAGCTTGGCCCCCAGGCCGTCAAGATCCACGCCATGACGTTCGAGCGGCTGTGCCAGGGCCAGCTGCATGAGACGATCGGCCCCCGTTCGGATGCTTCGCCGCGCGAGCATTACATACGCGTCCTGGCGGACAAGACGGGGTCCCTCATAGCCACAGCCGCACGCTACGGCGTGTTGATGTCGGGAGGGTCATGGGAGCTGTCCGACGTTGTCGCCGAGTACGGCGAGTGTATAGGCGTGTCTTTCCAGCTGGCCGACGATGTCATCGACATTGAGTCCGACGGCGCCACCACGGGGAAGACGCCGGGAACGGACTTGCGAGAAGGCGTCGATACGATGCCGACGCTTTTACTTCGTGAGCAAAGGGAAAAGGGCGAGCTTGACGCCGAAGGAGCCGTGATTCTCGATCTGCTCGACAACGCAGACCTTTCCGACGATGACGTGCTTGCCGACGTCGTTGAGCGCCTGAGGCGTCATCCGGTGCTCGAGCAAACTCGCGCCATGGCTCAGGAGTGGGTGGATCGCGCGATTGACAGCATTGAATTCCTTTCCGACGGCGAGGTTCGCGATGAACTCGTCAGATTTGCCCGCATGACGGTCGAGCGCTCGGCATAGCGGGTTAAGCGTTCGGTGTGGTGGGTCGAGTGTTTGGTGTAGCGGGTTAAGCATTCGGTGTGGCGGGCCAAGCGTTCGGTGTGGCGGGTCGAGTGTTTGGTGTGGCGGGTTAAGCATTCGGTGTGGCGGGTTAAGCGTTCGGCGTGATGGCTTAAGCGCCTGGTGCAGCGGAGGGGAGAATCCCTGAAAATCGAAGTGCCGCCTGCCCTAGTGCGGACGACTCCCCATGACAGTTTTAATCCCTGATGAAGAACTGTTTTTCCCATAGAGGCCGTGCAGGACGCGATATGGCAAAAATCGACGAAAATAAGTGTGCTGCGTGAATTGGCCGGCTTTGGTTACTGGGCGCGTGTAAAGCCTGTGTCAAACTCTGGGGGCGGGTGCAGTTACTATTGCCCGTTTATCGTGGGCGCGGTTATTGGCGCCCGTTATCTCAGGCTGTTTATTGCCTGATATGCCCGAGATTGTAATCTCCAGGTAATCCGTAGGCTGTTATCGATCGGTACTTTCGAACGGGTGTCGTAAGACTCTGGTGTGTGGGGTGTGTGGGGTGTGTGGTGGGTGTCACGTGGGTGGGGGTTGTGGTGGGGTGGGG
>CAUSGP010000153.1:0-5838 GCA_963531075.1 uncultured Actinomycetaceae bacterium
CAGGCGTAAGCCTGCGGAGGAGCCTTCCGCGCCCGTCACCCGCACCAGAAAGCGAACGTCCTCGGCATCCGAAACGCCGGAGCACGAAGGTGAAGCGAAAAAATCTGGCAAAGGCGAGGATGGTCGCCTCGCGCAGTCGGGGGATGCCGAGGAAGCCTCCGAGCCGCGGCGCCGCAAGCGCGGCACGAGGGGACGCCGCAAGAATGCCGCGGAGGAAGCACCACCGCGCGAAGGCGCCGTCAAACTCAAGGATCCCAAAGGGAAAGAATCCAAGGAAAAGGAATCGAAGGACTCCGTCGATCCGGGGGAGATCGCGACGCGCCGCCGTCGCCGTCGTCCTCGTTCATCCGAAACCGCCTCCGATGAAGTCAGCATTCCCAAGGGATCGACCCGGCTCGAAGCCAAGCGACAGCGCCGCCGTGAGGGACGCGAGGCCGGCAGGCGCCGACACTCCATCACGGAATCGGAGTACTTGGCGCGGCGCGAGTCGGTCAAACGCGAGATGCTCATTCGCGAACAGGACGGGCTCAATCAAATCGCGGTTCTCGAGGACGACGTTCTCGTCGAACACTATGTCGCTCGGCATACCCAGGTGTCCATGGTCGGAAATGTCTACCTCGGAAGGGTTCAAAGCGTCCTGCCCTCGATGGAGGCTGCCTTCGTCGACATCGGCAAAGGACGCAACGCCGTTCTTTACGCCGGCGAGGTCAACTGGGAGGCCGCCGGGCTGGAAGGCAAACCTCGACGCATTGAGCAGGCGCTGAAATCTGGGGACACGGTGGTTGTCCAGGTGACGAAGGATCCGATAGGTCACAAAGGCGCTCGCCTGACGGCCCAGATCACACTTGCCGGTCGCCACCTCGTTCTCGTTCCTTCCGGTGCGATGACGGGAATTTCCCGAAAGCTTCCCGACAGGGAGCGCCAAAGACTCAAGCGTTTGCTGCGTGAAATCGTTCCGTCCGAGCACGGCGTGATCGTCCGGACCGCCGCCGAGGGTACGTCCGAAGAGCAACTGCGGGCCGACGTCGAACGCCTCGCCAAAACCTGGGAAGAAATCCAGGCGAAAGCGAAGAACACGAAAGCGGCTCCGATGCTCCTCAAAGGGGAGCCGGAACTCGCTGTCAGGGTGGTTCGAGACATTTTCAACGAGGATTTCCAATCCCTCAAAATACAGGGCGGAACTGCGTGGAAGACGATTTCCGAGTATGTCGCGGAATTGTCGCCGGAGTTGTCTCAGCGCCTCGAACACTGGACTGACCCTTCCGACATATTCACGTCGTACCGTGTGGACGAACAGTTGGCCAAGGCTTTCGACAGAAAGGTCTGGCTGCCTTCCGGCGGAACGCTCGTCATTGATCGCACGGAGGCGATGACCGTCATTGACGTCAACACCGGCAAATTCACAGGTGCCGGAGGGACTCTCGAAGAAACAGTCACTCGCAACAATCTCGAAGCTGCGGAGGAGATCGTGCGTCAACTTCGGCTGCGCGACATCGGCGGAATCATCGTTATCGATTTCATCGACATGGTGTTGGAAGCCAATCGCGAGTTGGTTCTTCGCAGACTCGTCGAGTGCCTGGGCCGCGATCGTACTCGTCATCAGGTGGCCGAAGTCACGTCCCTTGGACTCGTCCAGATGACGCGCAAAAGGGTCGGCCAGGGGCTCGTCGAAGCTTTTTCCACCGTTTGCGAGGCATGCGAAGGCCGCGGCTATATTATCCACTCCAACCCCGTGGAGCGCGGCGACGTCGCTCCAGACAAACGGGCTCGCTCCAAACAGGCCGCGAAGCAATCGGCTCCCGAACAGCGAGAAGAAAGCCCGAAGCGTGAGGAAGTGAAAGCGGCGTTGCATTCGATTGCAGCCGCCGCTCAGTCGAAGCACGACGACGATTCCGAGCGTGGCGAATCCGATTCGGCGCGGACGTCGAATCAGGGGCAAGACGGCGAGAACGCCGAAGGTTCGAAGCTGCAAACGGACGCCAAAACGAGCGAGGAATCAAAGGCGTCCAGGCGAGATCGCGCCCGCACGAAGTCCGGTGGCAAGAAAGTGCAGAGCACTAAGAAGGCGAAGACTTCGAAGGCCAAGCGGGCGGGCGATTCCTCCGACGTCGAACCCGTTCCCGAAGCGGCACCGGAGGGTTTGCCCGCCGGATCGGTTGATCTGGACGACGTTCCCGCACCGACGGCTGAAGACGCGCGAACGAGCGAAGATCGACCGACCGAAGATCGGCCGTCCGAAGAAGAGAAGACTGCGAGCGTTCCGATCTCGGGCGGTCCCCGGCAGCGTAAACGGCGTGTTTCTTCTTCCGGCACGATCACACCGGGAACGGGGTCGGCCATCTTGAGCTTCCCGTCCTCGTGAATTCACTGCGGGTAGACGGATGCCGCGGGCGGCGATACGTGTCGCATTGCATAACTGAGCTCCGCGGCGTCCGACTTGCTCAGCAACCTGTAGGCCTAGTAAACTTGAGCGTCGGCGCGTTTTTGAGCGCCCCATTGTCAGTTTGCGCCACGAGAGTGAGCGCAGTCCTAATCAACAGAGATGAGCAGTAACGTGGTGTACGCGATCGTTAAGGCTGGCGGCCGCCAGGAGAAGGTGTCCGTCGGGTCCGTCGTCGTGGTGGACAAGTTAGACGGCGAGGTCGGCGATACCGTCGAACTCGAACCGATCTTGCTCGTTGACGGCGAGGAGATCACGACGGCTGCCGATGGCATTTCCGCGAAGGTGACCGCTGAGATCGTTCGCGACGAGAAGGGCCCGAAGATTTCGATCGTCAAGTACAAGAACAAAACGGGCTACCGTAAGCGTCAGGGTCATCGCCAGAAGCTGACCCGCTTGAAGGTCACCGGAATCAAGTGAGCTTCTAATCCAACGTTATTCAGAAGGCAGGTTTTCCAGATGGCACACAAGAAGGGCGCCAGTTCCTCTCGCAATGGCCGCGACTCCAACTCTCAGCGTCTGGGCGTTAAGCGTTTCGGCGGCCAGCTCGTCAATGCGGGTGAGATCATCGTGCGTCAGCGCGGCACTCACTTTCACCCGGGAGTGAACGTTGGGCGCGGCAAGGATGACACGCTTTTCGCCCTCGCCGCCGGCCACGTCAAATTCGGCACCCGTCGCGATCGCAAAGTCATCGACATCGTCGCCGCGGAGGCCTGACAGCAATCGAAGGCAAAGGGGTGGAAGGGAGTCCTTCCGCCCCTTTTCGTATATGGAGGAGAATCTCGGTGGCCAATTTCGTCGATCACGTAACGCTGCACATCAAAGCCGGTGACGGCGGCAATGGTTGCGTCTCGGTACGCCGAGAAAAATTCAAGCCGCTCGCAGGCCCCGATGGCGCGAGCGGGGGCCGGGGCGGCGACGTCATCATCGAAGCCGATCCTCAAACAACCACTCTTTTGGGCTACCATCACGCCCCCCATCAGAAAGCGCCCTCTGGAACCCCCGGCGCCGGTGACATGCGATCGGGGCGCAACGGGGAAGATTGCGTTCTCAAAGTTCCAGTTGGAACGGTGGTAAAGGACCTCGCCGGCAATATTTTGGCGGATTTGCTCGAACCGGGAGAGAGCTATCTAGCCGCGCGCGGAGGGCAAGGAGGACTGGGAAATGCCGCTCTCGCGTCTCCCAAACGGAAGGCTCCTGGATTCGCCCTTCTGGGAGACGAAGGCGAGGAAAAAGACATCGTCCTCGAGCTGAAATCGGTTGCCGATGTCGCCCTTGTCGGTTTTCCGAGCGCGGGAAAGTCCTCCCTCATCGCGGCGATGTCTGCGGCCAGGCCGAAGATTGCCGATTACCCTTTTACGACGCTCGTTCCCAATCTCGGGGTCGTACAGGCAGGAGACGAGCGCTATACGATAGCCGATGTTCCAGGGCTTATACCCGGCGCGTCCGAAGGCAAGGGGCTCGGGCTTGAATTTTTACGCCATATTGAACGCTGTTCGGTAATCGTTCACGTGCTTGACTGTGCAACTTTCGAACCGGGGCGAGATCCACTCTCGGATATGGCCACCATCGAGTCCGAATTGGCTTCCTATGCGGACCGTCTGCCTGCGGAGGAAGGAAGGGTTCCGCTCATGGACAGACCCCGCATCGTGGTACTTAATAAGGCCGATGTTCCTGAGGCAAAAGAGCTGGCTGAATTTGTCCTCCCAGAATTAACCGATTATCCGGTCTTTATCGTTTCGGCTGCCGCCCACACCGGACTGAGGCAACTTTCCTTCGCCTTGGCATCCGAGGTTAGGCGAGCTCGCCGGCCGGCTTCTTCGGAACGAAAACCACGTGTCGCGGTGCGCCCCAAAGAGGCTTCAAAAGGCTTTGTCGTCTCTCGCAAGTCTAAAAACGGCGATGACTTTTTCGTCGTACGCGGGGACAAGCCCGAAAGATGGGTGCGCCAAACCGACTTCGACAATGACGAGGCCGTTGGCTACCTCGCTGATCGTCTCAACGCTCTTGGCATTGAAGACGCACTCGTCAAAGCGGGGGCGAAGGGAGGAGCGATGGTCGTCATCGGACCGGAAGACACCGGCTATATTTTCGATTGGGAACCGACCATTCAAACGGGCGCGGAACTTCTTGGACCGCGTGGCACGGATCTCCGTTTCGACGACAACGCCCGGGCCTCACGGAAAGAACGAAAAGCCGCTTACCATGACCGTATGGACGCCAAGGCCGAAGCACGCGAAACACTGTGGATGGAGCGGGAATCTGGTCTGTGGATCGATCCGGAAAAATGATTCGGGGTTGGTCCACAAGAGAGATTCGTAGGATTTGAGGAAATAATCCGGAGGAGCGATTCGGTTCCTTTCCAGCAGTGATTCCGGATGTCGATTTTCCCGACGCTGCGGCAGGCGTGAGAACATCCACATTGCGGCACAAAGTCTTGTCATGTGGACAGAAGCCTGTTTTACTTTCTCGTAGGTTTAGCGCTGGAGCATGGCCCCAACGCGGGGCCGGGACCCGGCGTTGGCGGTCGGGTCGCCGCGTGTGTTCACGTTGTCGCTCGATCCCCGGTGTCGACCGGACCTCAAAGGATTGAGAGCGTAAAAGGGAAATTGTCATGACAATTAGCCTTGCAACGATAGAGTCGGAGCTCGACGACGCTCAAGCCGAGAGCGTTGCCGAGCTCGTCATGGGTGTGGATCTCTCGCTCCTTGGCGCCGTCGCTACAGAGGCGTTCGCCGCTCTGGGAAACGATCTGCCCGTTGAGTACGCCAGCTACCCGAGGATCGCTTCGTGCGCCCAGGCCGCTGCGCGCGGTGGAATCGATTTCGTGTGTTTTGACGCCAATTTCCGGACGAGATCCGACAATGCGAATCAACTCGATGCGGCGAGGGTTGCGGCCCGTCTCCTTACACAGCATGCGGGAAACGTCAACGCCGAAATTCCCGCGGAGGCGGCCGTCTCGCGTGAGGGAATCGGAATCCTTGCCGAGCACGGGAATCATGCTTCACCCACCGTGGAGGTGACGAAGACGAGCGATCTCGAAGCCATCGCGAAGTTGGCGGAGGAGATAGCTGACAGCGGCATGCCCGTCAACGTGCAGTTCGACGCCGAAGTCGCCGATGCTATCGCCCTCGATATGCTCGCCTCCTTCGTCGATGGCGTGCGCGTGCGCACGGATGACCTTGAGCGGGCTCGTGACATCCGCAGGGAGCTGCGGTCGCTCGCTGCGTCGAACGGTCGAAGTCTGAGGGTTTTCGGCGAGCTTGGAATAGTTATATCCGGCTCGATGAGGGCGGCCAGCGAACGTGCATTGCTGGTGGCGGACATTACCGGGGCGCCTCTTGTTGAGGGGAAGGCATCCGTCGTGGGAACAGTCTATGACGTTGCGGATGCCGTGG
>CAUSGP010000154.1:0-5833 GCA_963531075.1 uncultured Actinomycetaceae bacterium
CATCCCCATGATCGTCATTTTCATCATGGCTCAACGCAAGTTCATCGACGGCCTGACGGCCGGTTCTGCAAAAGGATAGTACATGGCTAACACTAATGATTCCCCTGGCCGCAACGATCATGCCGGCATCGGCGCTTCCGGTATCGTCGATCCCGTGGGCAGAGACCTTTTCCTCACGGAAATCTGCGAAAGCCCGAGTGCACTGGAGAGTACGGCGTGGACCCTTGGTGAGCAGGAGGAGAAATTTGCGCGCCTACGCGAGCTGCTCGGGGGGCGCCGGGTAATCCTGACGGGAATGGGAAGTTCGGCCGACGCTGTAACGGCACTGGCCAGCGTGCTCGGGCGCCGGGGTGCCGACGCCAATACCATCCACACGGCTGAACTCTTGCACTACCGCATGAACGCCTTGGCCTCGGATTCGGCCGTCGTGGCGGTGAGCCAGTCAGGGGAAAGCATCGAGGCGGTGCTCATGGCTGCCGAGCTTCGGAAGAAAGAAGGAATTCCACTCGTCGCGGTGACGAATGGACCGGAAAGCCCGCTCGCGCACGAGGCATTCGTATCCGTCGATATCGGTGCCGGCGAAGAATACGGGCCGTCAAGCAAAACATACGTTTCGACCATGCTGGCCATGCATGTTCTCGCCGAGGTTATGACCGGCAGCGATCCGGTTGCTTCGATCCTTTCGTCTGCGCAGAAAATCGCGGAAAAGGCAGCAGCGGGTCTTCGTGAGTGGGCCGACGAGGCCGAAGTGATCGGGCGTAGGCTCGCCGACGTTATTGACGAATCTCCGCATGCTCTCATGATCCTTGGACGAGGTGTGGCCATCGCGCCCGCGGAGCTCAACGCGCTTGTTCTCAAGGAATCGGCGCATGTTCCCGCCCATTCCATGGATGCGGCAGAATTTCGGCACGGTCCCCTCGAATTGGCCGCACCTGGGCTCGGCGTGGTGCTCGTCAGCCTCGAACCATCGCAGGCGGTGCTGGATGCGCGTTTACGTGATGAACTTCTGGCTAAAGGTGCGTCCGTGACCGTGGTGGGGACTGATGCTGTCGAAACTCTCGGTTTACCCGTCGATTACCTCTTTACAAGCACGGCGCCACTGCTTGATGCCGGATGTGCGGCCATCCCGCTTTTGCTTGCGGCATGGGCTAAAGCTTCGCGGAGTTCAGCCACGCCGGGTGTGTTCAACGTGGGAGCGAAGGTGACCACATGCGAGTGAGCTGTGGCGGGCCGAGCGGCCAAGAGCTAGGTCCGGGTGGCCGAGCATTGGGGTCGAGTAGCCGAGAAGTGAGACGGAGTGGCCAAGCATCGCGTAGTACGTCGTCGGGAGGCGGCGGACCGCGAATCGAATCGGACTTGGACTCTCAGAGGGCCGACCAGGAGCCAAACGCAGCGCAAGTCGACCGGGAGCCGAACGCAGCGCAAGCCGATCGGGAGCAACACGTAGCGCAAGCCGATCGGGATTTGGCCGCGCAGGGGTCTGCCGGCTTCCCCGTCTTCTCGATGGGCAGGCATTTCATGTACGCCCGAGGAAAGCCGCATATCCCGGTGGGTGCGCATGTTGTCCCCTCATCAGGTCCAGACTGGCCGTGGCGCGAAGGCCCCGAGACATTCGATCGAGCCTTCGCACAGATGGCCGAACGCGGATTGACGAGCGCACGGATTGACCTGTTGTGGGCGGCCGTCGAACCCGAACGTGGGCGCCTCAACGAGGCTCACCTCGATGTTCTCGATCGCATCTTCGATGCTGCAAAAACCCACGGGATCACGCTTCATCCCGCCCTTTTCGTCGGGGGCGAGGTGGGGGACGCCTACTGGGACCTGCCGTGGGCGAGCGGCCTTAACCCACACTCCGATCCCGATCTTCTGCACCTGCAGGCCACACACGCCGCCTGCTTGGCGCGCCGGTGGGCCGGCCGCGCCGAACTCATCGCCTGGGATCTCACCGACGAACCCCCGTTCTGGATACACGGTGAGAGCACTGACGACGAGCATGCCGTAGCATGGACCGCGGCCCTGACCGACGCCATACGCACAAACGACCCTGGCCGCCCGATCACGATTGGCACAGCCTCTCAAGAGGTTGACGGTGGCCCGTTCCGGGCCGACGTCGTCGCTGGGGCCCTCGACTTTACGTGCGTCCACCCCTACCCGATCTATTCACCGGAACTGTACGCCGATCGTTTGCGCTCACGCCGCATGAGCATGGCGGGGGCTTTCGAAACGGCTCTGGCGCGCGGCGCCGGAAAGCCGGTGATGGTCCACGAATTCGGAGCGTCCAGCACTCAATTCGCGCCGGAAGCCGTCGCCGATTACGACCGGCTTGTGTGTTGGTCGTCCTTCGGGGCGGGGGCGATTGGTTTTTACGCATGGTGTTGGATCGACGCCGAACCTGCCGCCTACCGCCGTGCGCCGTACGTGCGCATGCCTCACGAGACGCAATTCGGCCTGCTCGACGCCGAAGGCAAGGCTCGCCCACGCGCTCGCGTCCTCAGCGAACTCTCGCGAGTGACCCAGGCTCTCGACCTCGAGGGCTTGGCCGGCGACGGCCCATGGACTCCGGCTTCGATTCCCGTGCCGCATGAGTACGTCAAGCCCTATGACCGAGCCTCCTACGGTCTGGACGACGCGCCCGCCGGGCCATACGTCCCGGCCGAAAAAGCGTGGGAGCCGGAGCGCGACGTCAAGCCGCTGGTGCGCGGGTGGCTCAATTCCTATGTTTTCGCCTCCCGCGCCGGGCTGCCGTGCCAGTTTCCCCGCGAGAAACTCGACGATTCGTGGCCCGCGACGCCCATCACGCTGCTTCCCGCGCCGCTGACGTCCACCACGTCCTCCCTTCTGCACATGCGCACGTCCTTCTGGCAGGGCGCGCTTGACTACGTCGAAGCCGGTGGGATCGTCTACCTTTCCTGCTCCGCGGATACAGCCATCCCCGAGCTCGCGGAATTTGCGGGCGTGCGCATAGCCGATCGCGCCCTCGCAATGGACAGCCTCGAGCTGACCGCCGTTGAACCTTTCGCGGGCCTAGAAGCGGGCGATGTTGTCTCAGTCGAGCTGCCGGCCGCCGTGAAGGCGGGAGGCGCGGCCAATAATCTGCATTTGCGCGGCGTGGAGCTGGACGTGATCGACGCGAAGGAGGTGGCCACGGACGCCGCCGGCCTGCCCGCGGTGACGGTGGCCCGCCGCGGCAGGGGAGCCGTGATCGTATGTGCCTATCCGATTGAGCTTCTTGCCGCCGAAATCCCCGACGCCCACGGCGACGCCGATGGCCTGTGGCGCGTCTACAGGCTGGTGCGTGAGGTCGCCGGTGTCGAGCCCCCGGTTGAACTTGATTCGCCGCAGCTGACGCGCGGCGTCCTGCGCGGTCCGCGCGGTGGAATCCTCGTCGCCACCAACCACGGGCGCGAAGATGTAAGCGTGCCAGTGAAAATCAGCGACTCCGTAAAAACGGTTGAGTCCGTGACGGCAATTGGCGTAAGGGCCGAGGCGGGCGGCAATGTTTTAATAGGCAGCTACAATGCGGTGAGCAACGGCGTGGCAGGCGGCAATAGCGCAGCAGGCGGCAATGCGGTAGACAGTAATGTTGCAGGCAACAGCAACGCGACTGGGGGTGTGGTGCTTCGTAGCGGCAGGCGGATCGAGTCCGGCGAGGTGGTCTACGTTCCCGCCGGAGAGGCGGCAATAATCTCCTGGGGTGCTAGTGTGCATAGTTAAAGTGGATCCTTATGACGATTCGGGCTTTAAAAAGCTGGATCCGAAGGGGCCCGGCACGAAGGTGACTGGCCATTCCGGGTACCTCGTCAACAATAGCCATGCGCAACAGCAGCTGGCATCGATCGTCGTTGGAAAGGCTCACTGACATGAGGGCGGTCAGGCGGGCGGTAGCCGCGGCAGTTGCATGCTGTGCTTTGTGTGCATGCGGGTCCGAGCCCGTGTGGCCCGGCTCAAGCTCGCCGATATCGTCAGGAAAGGGGGAGAGCTCGGTGGCTCAGACACCGTCTCCGTACTACGAGGGGCGCAAGCCTTTCGCCGAGCGTGTGGACGTTATAACCGCTCGCAGTCAGCTTATGGAGGCTTTGGCCAAAGTGCGTTCTAAGGTCGACGCCGAGTTTGGGACCAGGCAGTGGACGTGGCTGGATAAAGATCCGAACAAACTTTTCGATCCGTGCGACGATCTGCATGAAGGGGGCTATCTTGATCATGCTCGGCAGGGGATCGCCTCCGGTTTTTCCAATAATGCGTGGCCGCGTCTATTGGCTATCGTCAAGGAGGAAATCGCCCCGTATGGTTTTACGAAAATCGTTGATGTTTCCAATGGTCGTGACCATATAGTGTATATCTACAATACTCAGGATGGCGGGTATATAGATACTTCGTTGACTGGCGAAAACTACTTCGGTATGCGTTATACGACGGGTTGTCGCCCCGCACCGCCGGGGCACAAGCCCAGGGTGGCCGGCGATCCGCCTGAAGGCATGTCACCGACCGTGTCTGCCTCGCCTTCGATTGGTGGAAAATGATGGGTGCTTTCGACGTTCAACCGTTTTCGGTAAGAGCTATCTTGCCGTCGTTCGGTGAGAGATGAATGTATTGGCCAAAGTCAAGCCTCGCGCATGGCCTTCGTCAGTGCAGGCCACCCCTCCTTGTGGAGCCTTCCAAAAGGACGGGCGCCAAGGAAAGCCGCGGCTCGCCCGATCGTCGGATCGACCCACAGAAACGACCCCGATTGTCCAAAGTGACCGTACGCCGAAGGCGGGAACGAGTCATCCATCCAATGCGGCGCCTTCGAATCGCGAATCTCCACGCCCAGCCCCCAGGCATTGTCGGCCTGTCGCCCATACCCGGGCAGCACTCCCGAGATCCCCGGAAACTGGGGCGTCGTGGCCTCTCCCCATAGCTCGGCCGAAATGAGCGTGGGTGCAAGCATTTCGCGGCCGAACGCCAAAAGGTCGGCCACTGAGCCGCGGCCCGAGTGGGCGGGCGAACCCTCGCATTCCGTTGCGCTCATGCCCAGCGGAATAAGCACCGTTTCCTCCACCCATTCGGGAAAAGATATACCGGTGGCCTCTTTGACGACATCCCCCAGCACATCGAAGCCCCGATTCGAATACACGCGCCGATGGCCAGGCGCCCCGAGGGTCGCCCCCTCCTCGAACGGCAGGCCGGAGGCGTGCGCTAGAAGATGGCGAACCGTTGAACCCTCGGGTCCCGCAGGTGCATCCAAACGCAGCAGTTTCCGATCGACGGCCACGAGAGCCGCATACCCGGCCAGCGGCTTCGTCACCGAGGCGAAAGGGAAAACCGCGTCAACGTCGCCAAAACTCGCGATCGGCCCCGCAAGATCCGTCACGCCGAATGAACACGGAAAATTGAAATGCGCAGCTGCGGCGCGAGCGGCGGCGTCGAAAGAAGTCACCCGGCCAGTTTGCCACGGGCAGCCGCCAGACGCCACGGGAAGATAGCTGGCAGAAGTGGTTGGGCACCATAAACGATGGGCAGTGGTTAGGCACCATAAACGAATAGCCGCCAGACGCCACGAACGAATAGCCGGTGGCTGCCATGGGAAGATAGCCGCCCGGCACCACGGACGAATGAGCGCAAGGCAATCCAGTTGCCAGTGACGCAACGGCTGAGGCCGCCCTGAAGTTTGAGACGGCCCCGAAGTTTGAGACGGCCTTGAAGATTTGAGACGGCCCTGAAGTTTATAGTTTGCTGTTCGCGTGGCCGCCTTTGCGAGCCTGCCGCCTTCAGGCGGGTGGCCTTCTCGTCCTCGAGAACTTGAAACCCTCCGCCTTTGAGATCATTCGAATCCTGGACGTTCGGTGTGAACTGT
>CAUSGP010000155.1:0-5815 GCA_963531075.1 uncultured Actinomycetaceae bacterium
GTGTACATGAATCCGCCGCCAGCCACGCCCTCGGTGCAGTCCCCGACAACGGCGTAAGCCGCTCCTTCACCATCGGCGAGGTTAAAGCGTTTCTTCACTTCGTCCTCTCCGAGATGAATCACGGACTTTACGCCCACCGCAAGATTCTCTAATGGCTCCTTGCCGCGAATCCCCGCATCTTGTGAGATGAAGGAGTTGACGCCGTCGGCCGCGACAACGACACGTGCCCTCAGCTCGTCCTCACCGGCCCGGATGCCGACGAACCGTCCGCCTTCACGGATGATCCCGTCGACCTTGACCCCGGGCATCACGGTTACGCCAGCCTCCTCCGCCTGCTCCGCGAGCCATGGATCGAACTTCGCCCGCAAAACTGTGACCGCGTTGACCGGTTCAGCCAGCCGCGAGTCCCAGTAGTCGACGTTGACGAAGTTAGTCGGGTTGAGGAAGCTCAAGCAATTGCGGGTGATGCGCCGTTCAATCGGCGCTTCTTCAATGAAGTTCGGAAACACCTTCTGCATGATGCGGCAGTAAAAAACACCGCCGGAAAGGTTCTTCGAACCAGGCTCCATGCCGCGTTCGACAAGGAGCACTTCGCGCCCTTTCTTCGCCAGCAGATACGCGCAGACTGAACCCGCCACACCCCCGCCGACGACGATGACGTCGAAATCGTAGTTCTCTTCGGCCATGATCTCTACTTAGCAGCCTCCGTCAGCGCCGGAAGAACCTCGTAGAGATCACCGACGATTCCGTAATCCGCACCCGCGAACATAGGCGCCTTCGAATCACTGTTAACGGCCACGACGACCTTCGAATCGCTCATGCCCACCGTGTGTTGGATCTGGCCCGAGATGCCGACGGCGACATAGAGCTCGGGGGAGACGACCTGCCCAGAGACACCAATGTAACGGTCGACGGCCATCCAATCCGCTCCCTCGGCGAGGGGACGGGAGCACGCGAGCTCGGCGCCGATTGCAGCTGCGAGTTCCTCGGCCAACTTGAGATCCTCCTTGGCTTTGAAACCGCGTCCAGCAGCCACAACCCGCTTGGCGGCGCCCAGGTTGACGGACACGACTTCTGTCTTATCCTGGCCGGTCACCTTGGCGTTATATGTCTGCCCTTCAGCAGTCTCAGCTGCTACGGGATCGCCTTCGACCTCGACCCCGCCATCGGCAATCGCGACGACTGGCGAATCGAAAGTGACGCTTTCAAAGGAAAGCCCGCCGTAGCGCGAAAGCTCAGCCGAGCCCTCTTTGACGGACTTGAGACCGGGAAGGAAAGCGGCGTTGAGCTTAGCGGCCACTGCGCCGGCGAGCACGCGTTCCGCGGGTTTGTTGGCTGCAAGGACGACGTCGCCGGCCTCGGCAGCAACAGCCGCTGCGACGGCAGGCGCGGCGGCCTCGGCTGGAACTGCCTCGGGAAGGGGCACATCGATAACCTTGTCGACCCCAGCAACAGGAGTGCCGCCAACGGTCACGGCAGTAATCGTTCCGCCGATCGCGCGCCCGTGCTCGAGAAGGGAAGCGATCTGCGGGTCGACCGCGATGATCCAAGTGTTTGCCATTGTTGTCTGAATCCTTTCAATTCTCAGAGCACGCCGTCGGCACGCAGAGCGGCAACGAGCTGGGCGGGCGCGTCCGCACCCTCGAAAATCTTGTTCTTGCGGGCCTTGCGTTCGGGCTTGGAGCGCCCGACAACGTCGACGTCGACGTCGACGGAAGACACCTCGACCTTCTCTACAGGCTTCTTGCCGGCGGCGAGGATATCCTTCATGGAGGGAACCTTGGGGGTGACGGCGTCCGAGGAAGCGGAGACGACGACGGGGCCGGACACGACGACCGTGCGGGTGCCGCCCGGAACGTTCTGCGTGATTTCGTATCCCTCAGCGGTCTTGGCTACCGCTGAAACGCCCTGGAAAGCCGGCCATCCGAGAAACCCGGCGACAAGTGCGGGGACAATCTTCGTTCCCTCGTCAATGGAGGAATCTCCTGCGAGCAGAATATCCGCGCCTTCGACGGATTTGACGAGCTCCGCCAGCGCGGAAGCGATCTTGGTGGCGTTCCATCCTGCGGTCGCGTCGTCGGCGACAACGACTCCCCTGTCGAATCCCTTCGACATTGCGTTCTTCTTAGCCATCGATCCGGCTACGTCGCTTTTGCCGACGGTTATGCCGACGAGCTCGGCGCCCTCGGCGTCCGCAAGGTTGCGGCCCATCTGGATTGCCACGGGATCGTATTCGGAAACGGCTGGTTTGGCCCGCGACCAATCGACGATGCCGTCGGCGCCGACCGACGCATCCTGGGGGTTGGCCGCGTACTTGTAAGCGACAACTACGGTCATTGAAGCCTCTCTCTGTCTGTTGAGGGCCTGGCTGCACCACTGCCCTGTGGAAAGCGATTGCGTTTCATCGAAACGCTACTTCGGCCCCACCAGTTTCCCACATCGCGCGTTGCGACGCCTCGTGGGCAACCCGGGAGCCAATTTCGGACTTTCTACGTCCGAAAAAAGATCTTTCCCAATATCCGTACCTTTGCGAACACAGGGATTGTTCAATTGAGGCCAATGTTACCCTGTAGCGCCTCGGGCAATAAGGACCAAAGACACGCACGCACACGCATGTGAGCCTTCGCTCCAAGCTCCCAGGTCCATTACCTACAATCAATATTGTCCATACCGTTGTGGACCCAATACTGTCCTTACGGTTGTGGACCGTCCATACGGTTGTGGACCTTTGCCCGAACAAACAACGAGGAGATTTCGTGGTCGACATTCATGTAGTCCAGCGAGGCCCCGTGGGGCGGCCTCGCAACATCGAAGCTGACAGCAAAATACTCAAAGCCGCCCTGGATCTGTATGGCGACGCCGGATGGCACGGCTTCAACATGACAAAGGTCGCCAAGGCCGCCGGCGTCGGCAAGTCATCCATGTATACAAGGTGGGCTAATATCGAGGAACTGTTCATCGACGCTTTTCGGACCATCGTGGCCGCGCCCGGGCCGGTCGGCGACAGTGCGCACGAAGTGCTGTCCCACGAGGCCGAATACCGGATGCGGCTGTACCTCGGTGAACAAGCACAGGCGGTCAGACGCCTTTTCGTTGAGATGGCCTGCGAAGTCAACCCCGTGGTCCGCACCGCTTACATCCACGTGTATCAAGACCCGATCGCCGCGATCCGCACGCGCCTATGGGAGTTCAAATCGGCCGACCTCTTACCGGAGGGGACGTCCGTCACACGCCTTCTTGACGCCATCGAAGGCTCGGTACTCATGCGCGCCTTTTCGCTCATGCCGGAGAACATTGAATGTTTCCTCGGCGAAATCCCTGAATATGTGGAAAACCTAGTCAACGATCAGCTCGGCACTTCGGCCTCGCGAGCCCTTCGTTCGGTCTCCTGACACACACGAACGAAGGAAGAAGTCACGGGCAGGCCGACTCTGGCTCACCGCTCCGGTCGCGTGGACGGGCGGAAGAGCTGCCTTTGACGCAGAAAGGGCACCCCGACCGGGTTTTTACGCGCGCAGCAGAGGGTTGCGTACCTTTTCGGCGCCCAGGCGCGTCGAGGGACCGTGGCCGGGAAGGAGGATCGTCGAGTCGGGGTATGTTCCGAGTTTGGCACAGGTTCGGCGCATCGCCTCGGCGTCCCCGCGAATGAAGTCTGTGCGCCCTATCCCGTTGGCGAAGAGGGTGTCACCGGTGAACATGAGATTGAGTTCGGCGCAGTAGAGGCAAACAGACCCCGGAGTATGGCCGGGCGTCGATATGACCTGAAAACGGTAGGGGCCAAGGATGATCTCATCGCCGTCGTCTAACAACCGATCGACTTTCTCGACCCGATAGTCCCTCCCCTCTTCGTCAAAACCAGAAAGATGAGGGTCTCCGACGGCGTGCCCATCCTCACGACCGACGGCGAAGGAGGCGCTGTAAGCCTCGGACACCTCGTTGACCGCGCCGATGTGGTCGCAATGACAGTGGGAGGCGATGATCTGCACATCGCCCGCCGGGCCAACCCCGCCCACAGAATCGATGAGGCCAAGCACTTTCGCGGGTTCGTCCCCCGGGTCGACAACGATCATTGACGTCCCTTCGCGCAAAACGTAGCAGTTGGCGCGATAGCTTCCGACGACGACGGAATCGATTTTCATAGCCGCTTCCCTTTCTCGGACCTTGCTCTCGAACCGTGCTCTTTCTCGAACCATGCTCTCATTTCGAAAGCACACTGTCAGCGGCCCAGCGCCCCCGGATTTAGCCTCGGCATGTTTCTAAGCGAATACCACGCGTTCTAAACGGGCGCTCTGCGTTCTAACCTGGCGCTCTGCGTTCTAACCTGGCGCTCTGCGTTCCAGCGCAATGCCCGGATCATTCTATCGAGCCGGGCAAAGACCGGAGGCTCGCAAGAACCCAAGCCCGCAATCCTCCGGGCTTTGCCTGCACTCAAGCTTTACTTGTACTCGATGATTCCCCAGTTCAGATGGGGCTTTGCACCGGTCTTATCAACGTCGGCGTCGACGAGGGCGAAGCGCAGTTCGCCGTCGGCAACCTTCCACAAGCGCGTCGCGAGCGTCGATCCGGGGTGGACCGGCGAGGTGATGCGGGTCTTGAAACGCGTGATGCGCTCGGGCTCGCCTGGTACGAAGGCGTCGATGGCGTGGCGCATGACGATCCCCGCGTAGCTAATGGCGTGGAGAATCGGGCGTGGCTCCCCGTTCTGCGCGGCATACTCCCAATCGATGTGCTGGGGGTGGTAGTCGCCGGAGAGGCGGTAGATGAGCGCCTGATTTTCGGGAATCGTCTCGATTGTCTCAACATCAGCGGGCCGATCGGGCATGTCGACGATGTCCTTCGGCGGCTTGGGGCCGCCCCAGCCGCCGTCGTAGATGAGGCAATCCCAAGATTCGTTGGTGAACAGCAGATTGCCCTCGGAATCGTAGGTGTCGCCAATGTGCTGGGCGAGCAGCCCCCTGCCCTCGCCGCGGTCGTAGAGGCCTTCAAGCTTGACCTTCGTCTCTAGGCGGTCGGACATCTTCACGATGGGCCGGTGGAAGCGAATGTCGAAGCCCCAGTGCAGCGAGCCCGCGTAGTTGTATCCGTAGTCGATGGTTCGGGTCACCTCGGAATCGACGATGAGCATCGCGCCGAACATGGGAAGAACCTTGAGCTTCGGGGCGCGCTCGTCGCGCTCGTTGAGGTATTCCAGGCCGTTCTTGCCGTCTATCCCTGCACCGCAGCCAAGTGCGAACAACTCGAGGTCGCGGAAGGTGTAGTCGCGGACGAACGGGCCAAAGGTCTGGCCGACCATGTCAGTATTAATAGCCATGGGATTACCTTTCTATATTGTTGACTTCTGTGTCTTGAGTTGGCTTTTCAGGACTTTTCCGTACTCTCCGCGCGGCAACTCGTCGCGGAATTCGATGACGGAGGGGATTTTGAAGAACGAGAGGCGCAACGAGAGGAAGCCGCGAATATCCTCGGCGGTCAGCCGGTGCCCCCGCTTGGGAACGACAACTGCTTTGACTGCCTCATCCCTGATGGAATCCGAAATGCCAAGCACCGCGACGTCGGCGACGTCGGGATGCTCGAGAATGGCGACCTCCACCTCGCAGGCCGAAATGTTCTCGCCCGCACGCTTAACGATGTCGCCCATGCGGTCGACGAAGTAGAGCCAACCCTCGGCATCGGCGTACCCGCAGTCACCCGTGCGAAACCAGCCATCGTTGGTGAATGCAGCGCGCGTGGCCTGCTCGTTTCGCCAGTATCCAGCCATGAGGGAGACGCCGACCTCCCCGCGCACCTGTATCTCTCCTTGTTCACCGGCTGGGCG
>CAUSGP010000156.1:0-5807 GCA_963531075.1 uncultured Actinomycetaceae bacterium
ATCGGTCCAATCTAGACAATCAGGTACCCCAATATGATTGATCGTGTTCTCAACTACCCCGTCAAAAAGCCAGTGAGCTCCGTTGCCCACCGCTTCTGCAGTCTCTCCCAACAGAAAGGACCCGAGAGGGCCGCCACGTGATCCCACAGTGCCGGCGAGGATATTAAGGGCGTTGGGCCCGGATTCCCAAGCGCCGCGCAGCGTGCTCTGCAGCCCGATCTCAAAAGACGAGTTTTCAGGGTTGTGTGATGAAGTCTCGTACTGTTCTTGGTACGAATTGTAGAAGGTGTCGATGCCTTGAAGTGCATTCACCCCAATATCAATGATGCCCGTTGCTTTGCCGACGGCTTTGAGTAGCTGTCCGCCAAGGCCCCCTTCCGGTATGAAGTTTCCGAATTGGTCGGCTATGGACACGACCTTTTCGGGCATACCGGCTACTTTGGCGTAGTCTCCCAGTTTTGAGAACGTCTTCGGTTCGTCTTTGATCTCAGGCTCAGCTTGATCGACCGCTCGGGAAAGAATACTGGGCATGCCTCCCATCATCAGCACACCAGGGTTGCTGTAGTACTCCGCCTGCGGATCGATTTCTGCTTTCAGAATGCCTTTGCAGCTGCTCTGAAAGGTCGAATGAGCGGTCGCCTCGTTGTCACGGGCCTTTTTCGAACGCTCTTTCAGACGATCGAAGACCCTTACCTTGAAGTCGTAGTCTTTCTCATCGTCGTCTGAAGCGCCGTGGCCGGGCTTCGTTGGCTCTTGGATGATGTTGTTCTCTATTTCCAGCTCATTGTTTTCCGCATTTCCACGTATGGCCTCAAGCTCGCTCTTGACCGGAGTCAAGGCGTCGTACAAGTTTTGGACATAACCCTTGTAGGTGTTTATGTCGTTGCATGCGTCCTCGAGGTCGGCAGCATAGTTGTACATTTCGATGTCTGCTGCGTCAGCGGCCTTTCCCGAAGGCCAAGCGGAGTTCACGCGCTTTCGCACCCCGCTGAAGTCGCTGACGCAATCGTTGAGCGTCTTTGCCTTGCCGTCGAGATCGTTGATGTGCTGCTGAATTGAAGCCAGGTCGGATTTGAATTCCGTGTCGATGGTGACCATTGTCCTTTACCTCAACTTGTCGAAATCGATTCTGGGATCTTTGCTTGGAGCCGACCGGCTGCCGCTGTCAGAGTTTCCGCCTCCACTTGAGCCGCCTCCCCGGGGGGACGTGCCGCCTCCGCCTGGATCAGCGCTGCCACCGCTGTACTTTGATCTCTCCTCCTCGTCGGTGTCTTTGACATCGCGGGAGCCTTGGTCCAAGGAAACGTTGAGTTTGGCATTCCCTTTGCACAGAATGTCGAACATAGTATTGATGACGATCGTGACGTCATTGGCTTTCTCTTGGGATCGCTCGAAGCCAAAAGGATCGTTCAGGTGAAGTTCACACACCTCCTTTTTGACGTCTTCCGATATTGAGATCGCCTGCTGGACCTCTGCATAGTTCATACTGAGTTGGTTGCCCGCCATGTTCCTCCTTCTGTGGAATCGACGCGTTCCTGCAAAACCAGGCTGTTGGCGACGGAATGCCGAGGGCTCTTTTTCGATGTCTCCCTCCAGACATCTAAACATAAAAAATCGGCCTTCTCAAACAGCTCCACCTTAATGGATCTCTTTGCCTATATGGATAAACTAACTAAAATACTAGAGAGAATTGAAGACATGTCGAAATATTGACATTAACATAAAATGAATCTACTAAAAAAGAAGTTTACGATGTTATTTTGTATTGGTTAGAAGCCAAGAAAGGGATGCCTACGCAAAATTGGCATTTCTAGACGCTAGAGTTTCCACTGTTGATGAACCCAAAAGAGTATGGCCGAGCAAAACGTTTTTCAAGACTCGGGCGAGGCGCGTAAGGGGCGCGTAAGGGATGCCGCAAAACCTCTAAGGGCCACCGCCTAACTCATGGCGCAAAATTGTCTTAGTTCCACTAGCGTCCTCAACCAGCGGCAGGCAGTGTTCAAATGCTTCGAGCTTCAACTTTTTCGTCGATCGGCGGAAGTTGGCTGTGACGGCCATTCCGAGAAATGGCCGTCACAGCCAAGATGCTTTCTAGTCCCATTGGATATAATCGATATTCTTCTCGATACTGGGATCCGCAGCCGTATGCCCTTCTTCAACTAGCAAGCTTCCACCTTGACTGAGGACAAAGGCTCCGAGCGGTGTGAGTGCCTCTCCGGCGGTAAAGGATGCTACATCGATCGCGATTTTGGCACCGTATTGAGAGGCTTCCCATTCACCGCGAACTAAACTTTGCACAAGACGTTCGTCGGGTGAAAGTTCGGGGTTGTAGGCTCCCATTTCCCATTGCTCCTGGAAGCCAGCCCAAAATGCATCAACGCCCTTCGCGGCGTTCGTTCCGATGTCGACGGCTGTCGTTACCTTTCCGAGAGAGTCGAGTATTTTCCCAACCGTGCTGTCCTCGGGAAATAGCTCTAACACATCGTTGATCAATGATATGACGTCGACTGCTTTGCCGACTGTGTCAGCGGCGTCTTCGAATCCCCCAAGACCGAGCTTCGTAAACGTGTCAGGTTTATCTGCGATCGTCGGTTTGGCGATGTCCACCGCTTGAGAGAGCAGGCTAGGCGTTGTGGTCGCTCCCATCATCAGTGTAAATATCGCGCTGTCTTTGCCAACTACTAGGTCAATGAGGGATTGGAAAATGAGTTCGCAATTGTTGCGGAAGGTCGTGCAAGCAGTCGTTTCGGTGGTGCGAATCGTGGAAGATCGGTCCTTTAGGGAGTCGTAGATCGCCTTCTTGCCCTGATATGTCGTTTGATCGCTGTTGGACGCGCCGTCCCCGGGATCTTCGGGTTTGTAGATGACGTACTCCGAGGTGTCCAAGCCTCCCGTTTTGGCGTCGGACAGGATCGACTCGAGCTCAGGCTTTACCGCACTTAACGAGTCATACAGCTTCTGGTTATAACCCGTGTAAGTATTGACGTCGTTGTAGGAGTCTTCGAGCTCGGCCGTATACTTTTCGATGGCTTGAAGAGCTGCGGAACCGGAATCGCTTGTCGAGGGCAGATCATAATAGATACGATCTTTCACGCCTCCGAAATCCTCGAGATTGATCAGGAGGATGGCAGCAATCCTGTGAAGATCGTCGATGTGGGCCTGAATGCCGCTCAAATCGGCTCCGAATTCAGTATTGATCGCATTTGCCTGATACGTGGAATTATGGCTCATCTGTTCAACCTACTCTCCATCAGAGCGGAATCTGATTCCCGAAATTTGACTTGTTGCCTGGTGTGTCGTCTCTAGGCGTGGGGCCGTCCCATATTCTCTCTCTGGGAAAGTGATACTTTCTTTCCTCTTCGCGGTCGGTGTCCCGTAGGTCTTGGGCTCCCTTGCGCATGGCGTAGTTGAGCTTCCGATGTTCCTCGCATAAGAGTTGAAATAGGACGTTGAATGTTCTTGTTGCATCCTGCGCATGGCGTTGTACTCGTTCGAATCCCGAAGGCTGGTTCAAATGGAGATCACAAACGTCTCTTTCGATGTCTTCAGAGAGTGAAATTGTGTTCTGGATACTTTCATAATCGATGTATAGCTTCTTACTCATCATTTTCTCCTAGCAGTGTCGCCTGGAAAGCATCTTGAGGGCGCTGCAGGCGTAGCGCTTCGAGCAACCGACTGCAGAATGTCCACAGAAACCGTTCAGACTTTTCAATTTAAACACCTTGAAATATAAGGTTCAACGAGATTGTCTACTTTGGGGAGGCCTCCCTCGCAACGGATCGAACTCCCTTTTCGAGTTTCGAGTGTCCAGCGAACGCTTCAGCGGAGGCATCGTTGAATGTCCTCGCACGCGGTTGCACGCGAGGTGTAGAAACCACGTCTGTTTTGTCGGGCGGACTACTTTTTTCTCGGGCGGACTACTTTGTGCTCGGCTTGCAAGGGAGAGACGTTTGAAGTGGATCGCGTAAAAGATGCCGCATAAGCCCGAGGGGCCTCCTTAAGGCGCATGGCGTAGAATTGCCTCAGTTTCAAAGCGTCCCCAACAAGAGGATAGGTCCGTGTTCAACACTCTTTCCGACCGCATCACCGGATCGTTCAAAAGCCTTCGATCCAAAGGGCGCCTTTCGGCATCCGACGTCGAGGAGACAATCTCGCAGATACGCCGCGCCCTGCTTGACGCCGACGTCGCCCTGCCCGTCGTCCGCTCCTTTACCGCCGCCGTTCGCGAAAAGGCGACGGGAGCCGTCGCCTCGAAGGCTCTCAATCCCGGCCAACAGGTGGTCAAAATCGTCAACGACGAGCTCGTCGAAATCCTCGGCGGCGAAACTCGCGAGCTTGACCTGTCGGGCAGGCCTGCCGTCATCATGCTGGCAGGCCTGCAAGGTGCGGGAAAGACGACCCTCGCCGGCAAGCTTGGCCGCTGGCTGCGCACCGAACGCAAGAGGAAAGTGCTGCTTGTAGCTTCCGATCTCCAACGCCCCAACGCTGTCAACCAGCTTCAAGTGGTGGGAAGTCAGGCGGAGGTTGATGTGTGGGCGCCCGAGCCCGGCAACGGGGTCGGCGATCCCGTCGCAGTGGCGCGATCGGGCCTCGCGCGAGCCGAAGAGTACGGGTACGACGTCGTCATCGTCGATACCGCCGGGCGCCTTGGCATCGACGAAGAGATGATGCGCCAGGCCATTGATATCCGCGCCGCGGTCAACCCCAACGAGGTGCTTTTCGTCATTGACGCCATGATTGGCCAGGACGCCGTTGCAACCGCAAACGCGTTCCAGGACGGTGTGGGTTTCAGCGGCGTCGTTGTCTCCAAGCTAGACGGCGACACTCGCGGGGGAGCGGCCCTTTCGGTTCGAGGTGTGACGGGCGTTCCCATCATGTTTGCCTCCACCGGCGAGAAGCTCACTGATTTCGAGCAATTCCACGCGGACCGCATGGCTTCGAGGATCCTCGACATGGGCGATATTCTCACGCTCATTGAACAGGCCGAACGCACGTGGGACGAACAGCAACAGGCGGAGCTTGCGGAGAAGATGAGCGAGGGCTCCTTCACCCTCGACGATTTTCTTGTACAGATGCGTCAGCTCAAACGCATGGGATCGATGAAGAAGATCATGGGCATGTTGCCGGGCATGGGGCAGTACCGCGAGGCGCTCGAAGCCTTCGATGAAAGCTCCGTGGGTCGGATCGAAGCCATCGTTCAGTCTATGACTCCGGCGGAGCGGGCCGATGTGAAGATCCTCAATGGTTCGCGGCGCCAGCGTATCGCCCGGGGATCAGGAACCACCGTTCAGGAGATCAACTCCCTGGTCGAGCGTTTCGAACAGGCGCGTAAGATGATGCAGCAGGTCTCGCGCGGGGGAAGCGTTCCCGGAATGCCAGGAATGGGCGGAATGCCTGGAATCGGGGGCGGCAACCGCAAGGCCAAGCGCGCGGCCAAGAAGAAGACGTCGAACAAGAAGGGGCGCTCGGGCAATCCGGCCAAGCGCGCAGCCCAGGAGCGTGAGCAGAGCCAGCAGAGTCAGAATGCCAAGGGGGCGTCCTCGGGCTCATCCTTTGGCGCCGGCGCATCGCAGCGCGGGGCCGGGCAGCCGGGAGACGACCCGAACTTCGAAGACCTCGCGAGATTCCTCAGGTGACCTCTTATCATTTGACCGGGCCTTTGCGCGGCACGGATGCGGCCGAGGCGTGGATCGTCGACGGCGTCATTCGCCACAGCGCGCCCGATGGGCCGGCGGAGCCCGTCCGCGGGTTCACGTATCCCGGCCCGGTCGGTGCGCACGCGCATCCTGGTCTTTTCCACGGCGCCG
>CAUSGP010000157.1:0-5806 GCA_963531075.1 uncultured Actinomycetaceae bacterium
TCCCGGCCGCCGACGTCTCCGAGCAGATCTCGATGGCCGGCAAGGAGGCCTCGGGGACTTCCAACATGAAGTTCATGATGAACGGCGCCCTCACTCTGGGCACGCTTGACGGAGCCAATGTGGAGATTGCCGATGCAGTGGGCGAGGACAACGCCTACATCTTCGGCGCTCGCGAAGAAGAGCTGCCGGAGCTTCGCCGCTCGTACGATCCACGTCACCATTACGAAACGGTTCCGGGCCTCAAACGCGTCATGGACGCCTTCGTCGACGGGACTTTGGACGACGGCGGATCGGGCGACTTCCACGATCTTCGATCCTCCCTCGTTGACGGCTCTTCCTGGGACGGCCCCGACACCTATTACCTGCTCGGCGACTTCGCCTCCTATCGCGAAGCTCGTGACCGCATGGCCGATGACTACCGCGACCGCAGGGAATGGGCGCGCAAGTGCTGGATCAACATCTGCCGATCGGGCATCTTCAGCTCGGATAGGACGATTGACGATTACGCTCGCGAGGTCTGGAAGATCGAACCAAAGGCAATCTAGGCTAACCGCGCCGTGAGCTGGTGTGGCCGGGTGTGAAGGACGAAAACGTCCTTCACACCCGGCCATTTCCTTTTCGCAATCTCGCTTCGCAACCCCACGAATCAAACTTCGGCGTCCGCGTCACTTTCGCCTTCCCAAAAATCTCATTTCTGTAACAATTGTGCAAAAATTTTCTCAAGCGGGACAGTTTATGGTAGAAAATGAATGGAACCGGTCTTCGCCGGATCAACGCACACCCCACTGGCGGGGCATGTCATACGTCTCGCCCGTTTGTCCAAAGGAGGACATTCATGCGTCGCACGACAAGCATCGTGGCCGCCGTCGCGGCCACAGCGATTTCCCTCGGAGGGCTCGCAGCATGCTCAAGCAGCTCCGACAAAGATGACGGCAAAGGTTCCGTCTACTACCTGAACTTTAAACCCGAGTCAGAGGCTTCGTGGAAGAAAGTCGCCTCTGAATACAAGAAAAAGACGGGCGTCGAGGTCAAGATCCGCACCGCCGCGGCCGGAAACTACGAACAAACGCTCAAGACGGAAATCAACAAGTCTGACGCGCCAACCCTTTTCAATGTCAACGGCCCCATTGGCTTGAAGAACTGGGAGAAATACGTCTCCGACCTGAGCGACGAAAAATTCACCAAGCATCTGACAAAGAAAGATCTGGCGCTCAAGGGCGAAGACGGCAAGATCTACGGCGTCCCCTTTGCCACAGAAGGTTATGGAATCGTCTACAACGACGCCATCATGAAGAAGTACTTCGCCTTGCCCGATGCCAAGGCGAAGTCAGTCGAAGAGATCAAAGGCTTCGACAAGCTTAAGGAAGTCGCCGAGGACATGCAGGCCAAGAAGGACCAACTCGGCATCAAGGGCACATTCGCCTCGACGTCACTTTCTTCCGGTGAGGACTGGCGTTGGCAGACACACCTGGCCAACTACCCCGTCCATTACGAATTGAAGGATGCCAAGGCCAAGGACACCGACACTCTCAAGGGAACCTACCTCGACAATTACAAGAAGATCTTCGACCTGTACTTGAAGAATTCGACGGTTTCGCCTTCAGAGGCAAGCAGCAAGTCCGTTTCCGACTCGATGTCCGAATTTGCCCGCGGCCAAGCCGCGATGGTTCAGAACGGCAACTGGGCTTGGGAGCAGATCAAGGGCGACAAAGGCAACGTCGTCAAGCCTGAGGACGTTCATTTCCTCCCGATCTACACGGGAGTCAAGGGCGAGGAGAAGAACGGCATCGCGATCGGAACGGAGAACTACCTCGCCCTCAACAACAAGGCCTCCAAATCCGACCAGAAGGCCTCGATCGACTTCGTCAATTGGCTCTACACCACCAAGGAAGGCGCCAAGCTTGTTTCCGAGGATCTCGGCTTCATCGCGCCTTTTGACACCTTCGCCTCCCAAAGCCCGTCCGATCCGCTCGGCAAGGAAGTGGTCAAGTACATCAACAACAAGGACCTCAATCCCGTGACCTGGGACTTCACGGTCTTCCCTTCGGAAGATTACAAGAAGCAGCTCGGCTCGCACCTCCAGCAGTACGCCGCCGGCAAGGAAGAGTGGTCCGACGTCGCCAAGTACTTCACTGACGACTGGAAGAAGGGCAAGGAACAGAACAAGGACAGCTAGCGTACAGGCGGGCCGACGCCGCACCGGCTCGGCCCGCCCCTCCCTCCGCGGCACAGCACGACATCGCCGGTGGGATTCTCCTGTCGCCTTGTACCCGCCTCCGTCCGCGGAACAACGCGAATACCTTAGCGAACTGACACTTCCTTTGGAGACCGATCATGACCAGATCCTTGAAGAAATACTTCCCGGTCTTCACCGGGCCCACACTCATCGCTTTCACCATCGCCTTCCTCGTTCCCTTCGTGGTGGGCGTTTACCTATCTTTCAACAAGTTCACGACGATCAGCGACGCCGAATGGGTGGGGCTGAAGAACTACGCCTCCGCCTTCTCCGAAAGGTCGCACTTCGTCGAAGCCTTGACTTTCACGGCCTTGGTCACGGCGGTGGCCATCGTCACCGTCAACATCGGCGCATTCACGCTCGCCTACATGCTCACCCGCAAGCTTCGCGGAACTAACGTCTTTCGAACCGTCTTCTTCCTTCCGAACCTTATCGGCGGCTTGGTGCTGGGGTATACGTGGCAGACGATGCTCAACGCCATCATCAACCGCTTCGCCGAAGGGTCAATCCAAGACGATTGGAGGTACGGCTTCGCAGGCCTCGTCATGCTGACCAGCTGGCAGATGATGGGATACATGATGATCATCTACATAGCGGGCCTACAGAATGTTCCGCCCGAGCTCATTGAGGCAGCGCAGATCGACGGCGCCTCCAAATGGCAGGCGATGAGGTCCGTGACCCTGCCGATCATGATGCCTTCGATCACCATTTGCACATTCCTGACGCTTGCCAACACCTTCAAGATGTACGACCAAAACCTTGCCTTGACGGACGGCAAGCCCTACAAAGAGACTCAAATGGCGGCCCTCAACATTTTTAAGAGGATGTTCGACATTCGCAACGGCGAAGGCACAGCACAAGCTATGGCCGTCATTTTCTTCATCGTTGTCGCCACCATCGCGTTCATCCAGCTGCGCGTCACCCGTTCGAAGGAGGTCGACCAGTGAGCGCTACAAAAACGCCGATCCCCACGATCTCACGTTCGCGTTTCTCACCGGGCCGAGCGGTTCTCACAATCGTCCTGACGCTGCTTTCACTTCTGTGGCTCGTTCCGCTCGCCTTCATCTTGATCAACTCGTTCAAGGGCAAGTTGTTCATCTCGGAAAGCCCTTTCGCGCTTCCGAACGGGGAGTCAAGCGTGGGTCTCAACAATTACACGAAGACCCTTGGGGACGATAACTTCGGCCAGGCGATCATGTGGTCGCTGTTCATCACGGTGGCCTCTGTGGCCGTGATCGTCTTCTTCTGCGCGATGACGGCCTACTACATCACCCGCGTGAAGACGTGGTGGACGTCGCTGATCTATTACCTTTTCGCCTTCTCGATGATCGTGCCGTTCCAGATGGTCATGTTTCCGACGTCGAGCATCGCCGACAAGTTAGGGCTGGCAACCCCCTGGGGAATGGTCTTGCTTTACCTCGGATTCGGCGGTGGCCTTTCGGTTTTCCTCTTCTCCGGCTTCGTCAAGTCGATCCCGCTGGAGATCGAGGAAGCCAGCTACATTGACGGCTGCTCGCCGCTGCAGAACTACTTCCGCGTGGTCATGCCGTTGCTCAAGCCGACGGCGGTCACCGTGGCCATCCTCAACACGATGTGGGTGTGGAACGATTTCCTCCTCCCCTATCTTGTTATCGGCAACAACGAGCACTACAAGACGATCCCGATCGTCATCCAAGGAATGATCGGAACGAACGGGAACAAGGACCTCGGGGCGCAGATGGCGGTGCTGGTTATGGCCGTCATCCCGATCGTCGTCTTCTACCTGGCCTGCCAGAAGTACATCGTCGAGGGCGTGGCCGCGGGCGCGGTCAAAGGCTGAGCCGCGCAGTCGCATGGGCGCTCTTTCACCCGATTCGAAGTTCTATCGAGGCCTGTCGACGGCGACCGACCTGGCTATCGTCAACCTGCTGACGCTCGCCGCCTTTATCCCCGTGGTGACGGCGGGTGCGGCGCTCACAGCATGCGCCCGGGTCTGCGGTGAGACGGCCCGCGAGGAGGACGGCTACCTCGTGCGCACGTGGTGGGCCGCTTTCCGCAAGAATCTAGTTCAGTCAATGGGCTGGTGGATCCCGTGCGCGATCCTCCTCGGCTCGGGCGCAGCCGAGAGCTGGCTCCTTTCGGGCATCGGCGACTCTCGCCTGGCTGGCGCTCTAAACGGCCTGCTCATCGTGGGGCTTGCCGCCGTGCTGGGCATACTCAGCTGGATAGCGCCGCTCCAAGCATTCTTCGAGAACACGGCAATAGGCCACATGAGGAACGCCGCGGTGCTTGCGGGCGGCTATCTGTGGCGGACACTGGCCAATGTCGCGGTGGCTCTCGCTCCGATGGCAGTTTTTCTCGCGGTTCCTCGGGCGCGCATGGCTGCGGCCTGGTTCGTTGCGATCATCGGCGTCGCTTTTACGATGTACATGCAAGCCATCATCGAGAAGACTGCGCTGGACAGGCTGCTAGAGGCGGCCCGCAACTAGAGGCTCACTATAGGGGCTGACGGCACCGGGATAGTAGCCAGCAGCCAAGGTAGGCAGTAGCCAAAGCCACCGCCGGCCATTTATAACCAGCGGCCAAGGTGACAGATCAGTGGCGTATTCGGACACGGCCGCCAGTTTCGTGAACGATGTAGCCACAGCTCGCCACGCCGAAGCAGTTGTCACACCACAATGAAACGCGCCGTCGTCGGCGAGAACTTGCCGACGACGGCGCAGCATCCTATTCGGTGAAACCTGGACTCTCTGGTCGGACCAAGATTGCCCTAGTCGAACAAATCTGCCCAGCAGGGCCAGAGCCGCCTAACCAAGCCTGTTCAGTGGAACTGATCTAGCCAAGGCCGTCATCCGCGGACTTTAGTTCCGGCCGGGCCGCTTTGATCCGATCGTCAAGAGGCTCAGATTCAGCGCATCTTCGTCCCGACCGAGCCGAGGCGGTCACAAGCCTCGACCACACGAGTTGCCATGCCGGCCTCGGCCAGCTTGCCCCACGAGCGCGGGTCGTAATCCTTCTTGTTGCCAACTTCGCCGTCGACCTTGAGAACGCCGTCGTACTTGCGGAACATGTGGTCGGCGACGGGGCGGGTGAAAGCGTACTGAGTATCGGTGTCGACGTTCATCTTGATGACGCCGTTTTCGACGGCGAGGGCGATCTCGTCCGCGGTGGAGCCGGAACCGCCGTGCATGACGAGGTCGAAGGGGCGGTTGTTCTTCCAGCCGACCTTCGCCGCGACCTCTTCCTGGATGGTGCCCAGGATCTCCGGGCGCAGCTTGACGTGACCGGGCTTGTAGACGCCGTGGACGTTGCCGAAGGTCAGAGCCGTCAGGTAACGGCCGTTCTCACCAAGGCCGAGGGCTTCGACCGTAGCGAGCGCGTCTTCGGTGGTGGTGTACAGCTTCTCGTTGATCTCGCCAACCACGCCGTCTTCTTCACCGCCGACGACGCCGATCTCGATCTCGAGGATGGTGTTGGCGGCCTGCGACAGGGCGAGGAGCTCCTTGGCGATCTCGAGGTTCTCATCCAACGGAACGGCCGAACCGTCCCACATGTGCGACTGGAACAGGGGAAGCCGCCCGGCCTCGACCT
>CAUSGP010000158.1:0-5756 GCA_963531075.1 uncultured Actinomycetaceae bacterium
GGGTCGCGCTGCGCCATCGCCCGCAACCCGATACCTTCCCTAAGATAATCCATCTCATACTGGTGTTCGCGCCATTTCCGGTCGAGCACGTTGAGGATAACCTGGCGCTCGAGCTCACGCATGGCCTCCTCGCCCACTTCTTCCTCACGCTCACGGTAATTCGTGTGAATATCGGTCTTGAGCTCATCAAGCACATAGTCTCGTTCGAGCTTGGAAACCCCGCCAACCTCATCAATGAGCTCCTCGACCGTGAAACCGGGCCTGTAGAACCCTTTGAGCTCAATCCATGCTTTGTCGAGATCCCACTCTTCGGGGTCATCGGATTGGGTGTGGACTCCCACGACGTCGTCGACCACGTAATCGAGGAATCCTTCAACCATCGTCTCAAGATCCTCCCCCTCGAGAATGCGCCGACGCTCCGCGTACACAACATTGCGCTGCTCATTCATAACGTCGTCGTATTTGAGGACGTTCTTACGGATTTCGGCATTGCGCGACTCGATGGATGTCTGGGCGCGTTCGATGGACTTCGAAACAATCTTGAACTCTAGCGGTTGGTCCTCGGGATACCGAGCGGGATCGAGCGCTCTCAACGCGAGCCCACTGGCGAACAGGCGAATGAGATCGTCCTCGAACGAAAGATAGAAACGAGATTCGCCCGGGTCGCCCTGGCGTCCGGAGCGCCCGCGCAGCTGGTTGTCGATGCGCCGCGACTCGTGCCGCTCACTTCCTAGAACATAGAGCCCCCCAAGTGCGACGACTTCGTCGTGCTCTTCGGCAACGTCATCCTTGGCCTGCTTGAGCGCTTCCGGCCAGGCTGCCTCGTATTCATCCGGGGTCTGCTCGGGATCAAGGCCTCGGGCTTTGAGAGCCGCAACGGCCCTATGCTCCGGGTTACCACCAAGCATGATGTCCGTTCCGCGGCCAGCCATGTTCGTCGCGACGGTAACCGCACCCTTTCGGCCGGCCTCGGCAACGACGGCCGCTTCGCGTTCGTGCTGCTTGGCATTGAGGACCTGGTGGGGAATGCGCGCTTCGCGCAGTAGCTTCGATAGTTCCTCGGATTTCTCCACGCTCGTCGTGCCGACGAGGACCGGCTGGCCAACGTCGTGGCGCTCCTTGATGTCTTCGATGATGGCTTGGAGCTTGCCCTTGCGCGAGGGGAAAACGTAATCGACCTTGTCCTCACGGATCATCGGCATATTCGTTGGGATGGGAACCACGCCGAGTTTGTAGGTCGAATTGAATTCTTCCGCCTCGGTCTCGGCTGTTCCGGTCATGCCAGAAAGCTTGTCATAGAGCCGGAAATAGTTCTGGAGGGTGATCGTGGCGAGCGTCTGATTCTCGGCCTTGATCTCCACGCCTTCTTTCGCCTCGATTGCCTGGTGCATACCTTCGTTGTACCTGCGCCCCGGAAGGACTCGACCGGTGTGCTCGTCGACGATGAGCACCTCGCCGTCGCGGACGATGTAATCCTTGTCCCGATCGAAAAGCTCCTTGGCCTTGATCGCGTTGTTGAGGTATCCGATGAGCGGCGTATTGAGGGATTCGTAGAGATTGTCGATTCCCAGGAGGTCTTCGACTTTGTCGATGCCCGGTTCGAGAATTCCGACCGTGCGCTTCTTCTCATCAACTTCGTAGTCGGTCTCTTTGCGCATTCGCAACGCCAGCCGAGCGAACTCCGAGTACCACTTGTTGGCATCTCCTTCGGCCGGGCCCGAAATGATGAGCGGGGTGCGGGCCTCGTCAATGAGGATGGAGTCGACCTCGTCCACAATGACGAAATTGTGCCCGCGCTGTACCAGATCCGAGGTCTGCCAGGCCATGTTGTCGCGAAGATAGTCGAATCCGAATTCGTTGTTCGTGCCGTAAGTGATGTCGGCCGCGTATTCTTTGCGTCGCTCGTCAGAGTCTTGGCCCGTGAGGATACAGCCGGTGGTCAGCCCGAGGAAACGGTGGATGCGCCCCATAAGTTCCGACTGATAGGAAGCGAGGTAATCATTAACCGTGACGACGTGCACGCCTTTGCCCGTCAGCGCATTGAGATAGGAAGGAAGCGTGGCGACGAGGGTTTTACCCTCGCCGGTCTTCATTTCGGCAATATTTCCCATATGCAGCGCTGCGCCACCCATGATCTGAACGTCATAAGGGCGCTGGCCGATGGTTCGCCGGGCGGCCTCCCTCACGGTGGCGAAAGCCTCGGGCAAAAGCTCGTCAAGGGACTCGCCGTCGGCAAGCCGCTCTTTGAATTCGTCGGTTTGGCCTCGGAGCTCTTCGTCCGTCATCTCCTCGAAGGTGGGCTCTAGAGCATTGACCTGCTTCCTGATGGCCTCTAGCTTCTTCAGGGTGCGACCCTCACCTGCGCGGAGGATTCTGTTGATGAACTTTCCCACTGGGGCTGTCTCCTAAGTCGTTGCGAGGCGCCGGGCGCCTGTTGCCTCACACCATTCTAGGCGAGTTGCCCTTGTACCTGTGAGTGGGCAATGACGCCCTGGGATGAATCCGATCACGACGACGCCGACGACGGGTTCGCCGCCGCTTTCCAATTTCGCTCGTGGAAAACAGCGAAGTTCGTGCTTATCGCCGTCCCGCTCTCACAGGTTCTCTCGAGACAATCGTGGATTGGAAATTGCCATGAGCCGTCGGTTCAGTGCCGGGGTCCGACAATCTAACGGAGGCGCAAGCCTTCGGCCCTTGCGCTTTTTAGCTGATAAGATGAGTCGGTCGCATTGAGGCGATGTCGGTAGGAAGGCGCTGCCAGAGCCTCAAGGCCGCACCACGGGGGCATTCCAGACTCGCCGACGTCCATGACAGACAAGGAAAGTTCGATTAGTGGCCGATTCGAAGTACAACGTCATCTTCCAAACCCTGCGTCAAAGGATCGAGGAGGGCGAATACCAGTTTCTCAGCCTCCTGCCTCCTGAAAATGCCTTGGCGCTCGAATTCGCCTGCACGCGTACAACCGTTCACAAGGCACTTTCTCTTCTTGCCGACCAAGGGCATGTCCTGCCGATGCGAGGCCGCGGCGTTCAGGTGATCTACCGGCGTCGCCCCCTTCCCTCGAATTCCTCATCGACCTTTCTTCTGGGCGGAATCGAATCGCTCAAAGAAGCCGCATCTCGCAATGGTTTTTCCTTGCAAACGCGCATGCTCTCCCTCGAGGAAGGACGTGTCGAGGACGAACTTGCCGAACGCAGCGGTATGTCTAAGGGCGATAGGATACTCCTGCTGCGCAGATTGAGATTGCTCAACGACATCCCGCTCATCCTTGATGTGAACGTCTTCCTGAAATCCGTCGTCCCTCACCTGACGAAAAGGATCGTGGAGAGCTCTATCTACTCACACCTCGAAAAGAAGCTGAAGGTGACCGTGGGTAGCGCGAGGCGAACCGTCACCGTCGAGCGGGCAACGGAAGAGGACACCAGCCTTTTGCACCTGGGCGACATGGGGTGCGTGGTAGCCGTGACGTCGTCTACTTTCGACATGGACGGTTTGCTCTTCGAATACACCGTTTCACGACACTCCCCCATAGGGTTCGAATTCAATACGACGGCGCGGAGACTGCCCGCCTCCATTTGACCCGCGATGGCGGATGATGTCTCGCGTGGGCAGCAATTCTTCATGCGGCAATGGCCGGGCCGCGGTTAAATGCACCGCGGCCCGGCCATCGTCACGTCGCTACCGGATTAGGTTGTCGGCGGCTCTCGCCGGGAGGCGAAAGCATGCACTAGGCAACGGGCTCTCTCCTGCCGAGACGAACCTTCTTGACTTTGCGTTCGGCCTCCAGATCCGAATCCTTGAAACCGAAGAAATACGTGCAAAGGAAGGCGACAATCACCGTCACGAATGACGCGATCCAGAATCCGGTGAAGCTGGAGTCGATCTCTTTCGTCTGCTTATTGATGAAGGATGTGAAGCCGACGAAGGCGCCGGTGAATCCCCACATGTTGACGTTCAACAAGCCTGTTACCAATCCACCGACGGCCCCGCCGATGGAAGAGGTGATGAAAGCCCTGCCATATTTGAGGTTGAGGCCATACATAGCGGGCTCGGTGACGCCGCACATGGCGGAGATCGTTGCCGGTCCGGCAAGCTGTTTGATATGCAGATTCTTCGATTTCACCCAGATGGCGAGGGCTCCAGCGCCCTGGGCGATCATCGTCACGGAAACGATGGCGTTGATCTTCGAGGGACCGTTTCCATTGTCAGCGGCAAGCTGAGCCGCAATGATCGGAATGACAGCCCAATGAAGGCCGAATATAACGAGCGTCTGGTAGAGGCCGCCGATTACTAGGCCAGCGAGAACGTAGTTGAAGTCAATGACCGAGTCGATTCCGTTGGCGATGAAGCCGGAGAAGAACATGACGAGGGGGCCGAAGACCACGAGCACAAGAGCCGAGATGACGAAGATTTCCACGAGCGGAGCGAACATCGAGTGGATGACCGCGGGAATCGATCGCTTTAACCACGGTTCGATCTTCGAAGCCAGCCATGCCGCGATGATGATCGGGAAGATAGTGGAAGTGTAGGCCATCCCGTCGGTTCCGGTAGGCAGTGCTACGGGGATGCCGAAGAAATCCGCGTTGAACACGGTATCGCCCAGTTTTGCGACTTCGTGGTAATCCTCGCCCTTGGGATTGGACATGGCCACCAAGGACGGGAAGCACAGCACACCACCGATGATGGCTACGTTGATGGGGTTTGCTCCCAACCGCTTCGCCGCCGTGAAACCAATGATGATCGGCAGGAAGTAAAACATCGACGAAGCCATCGCATCGATGAACTTGTACGTGTCGCCATCGGTTTCGACAACCTCGTAATAGGTGAGTAGTGCCAGGAAACCCTTGAGAATGCCCGAAGCAGCCAGAACGCCGATGATCGGAATCATCGATCCCGTGATGACGCCGATGAGCGAACTGAATCCGTACTTCACCCAACCGACGAGCGACGTCGGGCGCTCCCTTTCCTCTTCTTCTTTTTCGGACACATCTTCATCGGACTCGCGGGGAAGCATCTTCGTGATGGCTTCGTGCACCTGACCGACCTTCGGCCCGATAACAACCTGATACTGCCCGCCAGCCCTGGCTGTGTCGATGACGTCGTCGATTTCGATCATCGCTTCGTCGTCGGCCAGCGAATTGTCCTTGAGGTAGAAACGCAGCCTCGTAATGCAATGAACAACCTTGCGAACATTGTTCGGGCCGCCGACTCCCTCGAGGATTTCCTCGGCGGCGGAGTTGATTGCCGCTTCTTCGTCGGCAGAGTTGGCACCCTGCCTTCCTCGAGCCTTTTTCCCTTGTTTCCCGCGATCCTTCGACGACGCCGCAGAATACGAGGTTGAGGATACGGCTTTCTTCACGGGCTGCACGCTTTGTCGTTCGCCCTGTTCCTTCGTTTCTTTACCCGAGGGGGACTCTTCCGATGCCGCTTGTGCAGCGTCGCCCTGGACGGTTCCACCAGCAGCCGCGCCGGCCTCGCGAGAAACATCACCAGCGGCCACACCGCCGTTTTCGAGCTTGACGCGAGCAACCTCGGCGCCGGCGTCGGCCAAGCCAACTTGAACGTCAACGGAGGCGGAGTACTCGTCACCGTTGGTAAAAACCAGAATCGTCTCTATTTTCTTCCCCGAGGCGGAAACAGCTTCGAGGTCCATCGTTCCGATGGTTTGGCCGGCACGCACCCTCTCGCCAACGCTGACGTTGAGGTCGAAAGGTCCGCCGTTCAAGCTCACGGTGTCGATTCCAAGGTGCAGGAGG
>CAUSGP010000159.1:0-5741 GCA_963531075.1 uncultured Actinomycetaceae bacterium
ACCGAGCAGGTCTACGAGCGATTTGCGGTGAGAGGCCAACGACGCATTGACGCGTTCGCACCTCTCTTCGTTGAGCGCCCAGCCGGTGTTGAATGCTCAGCCGGTGCCCTCCGATGTCTCCCCATCGGCCTGTCCGGCGTAGGATAGCGCGCATGAAAGTCGCATTGCGCAAAAAGGGCGACACCGCGGCACATGCCGGTTCGAAAAGCGACACCGCGGCACATGCCGGTTCAGCCGGCCTAGGTTTGGCCGCCTTAGGTGTGGTCTTCGGAGACATCGGCACCAGCCCGCTGTACGTGTTACGTACGGTTTTCACGCTTGACAACGGCGCAGTCCGTCTGGATGAAGACGACGTCACAGGGGTCATCTCCTGCATCATCTGGGTGCTCATCCTCATCGTCACCCTGAAGTACGTCTGCTTTGTGCTGCGCGCTGACAACGAGGGCGAGGGCGGGATTCTCGCTCTCGCGACGAGGGTTCGCCGCAGTTTGAAGCCCGGCCGAATAGCTTCCGCCGTGGCCCTTCTCGGTGTTTTCGGCGCGGCGCTGTTCTTCGGGGATTCCGTCATCACTCCGGCCATTTCGGTACTCTCCGCTGTCGAAGGCCTTGAGGTCGCTTTCCCCACCATGGCCACGTACGTCGTTCCGGTGGCCCTGGCTATCCTCACCGCGCTTTTCCTGGCCCAACGCAAGGGAACGTCAAAGATGGGAAAAGTTTTCGGCCCCATCATGTTGGCGTGGTTCGGGATTCTCGCGTGCATGGGCATCCCGCACATCATTGCCAACCCGCGCATCCTCATCGCGCTTTCACCGGTAGAGACCTTCTCCTTCATATCGCGCCACCCCTCAACCACTTTCATCGCCTTGGGTGCAATCGTCCTTGCGGTGACCGGCGCGGAAGCGCTTTACGCCGACATCGCCCATTTTGGACGCCAGGCTATTCAGGGCACGTGGCTCGCCGTCGTCCTTCCGTCTCTCAGCCTGTGTTATCTGGGTCAAGGCGCACTCCTCATTGACCGGCCTCAAGCGCTGAGCAACCCTTTCTTCATGCTGGTTCCCGGAAGCCTGACGGTCCCGCTCGTCTTCATGGCCACATTGGCCACGCTCATCGCCTCTCAGGCCGTGATTTCCGGCGCGTACTCGATCGCGCGGCAGGCATCCCATCTGGGCTATCTCCCGCACATGAAGGTCAAGCACACCTCTGCCACCGAATCCGGCCAGATCTACCTTCCGGCCGTCAACCTGCTACTTTTCGTCTCCGTCGCGTCAATCATCCTCATCTTTCAGGATTCCGAACGGCTTTCGGCCGCCTACGGCCTTGCGGTCACAACGGATTTCCTTCTGACGACGTCGCTCCTGTTGCTGCTCACGCGGGCGGGCTGGCGATGGCCGACGTGGGCGACGGTCATGGCTGCCGCCATACTCCTCGCCGTTGAGCTGCCCCTTTTCGCCGCCAACGTCACGAAGATCGCAACCGGCGGCTGGCTTCCACTGTCGATCGCCACGTTCATGCTCGTGGTCATGACCACGTGGAGACGCGGCGAAGAGCTCGTCACACACTCGCGCCGCGCGAGCGAGGGAAGCCTTTCTGAGTACTTAAACGAGCTGGCTGCTTCATCTATCCAACGAATCCCGGGAACCGCGATCTATCCCCATTCGATGCTCTCGACCACTCCCCTGGCATTGAAGAAGAACACCGCGATCAACCGGGTGCTGCACGACCACGTGGTCATCGTCTCGATCAAGACCCTCGCCCCTCCGCACGTTCCGCGTTCAAAGCGAGTGGTTCTCGACGATATTGCCTCACCGGTGCGCGGAGTCAAGCATCTGACGGTCCGCTACGGGTTTATGGACGAACGCGATCTGACCGAGACCATTCGCTACGGCCAGCGAACCCTCAAGTTTTCTTGGAAGCTCGACGACGAAGCATTCTTCATGCTTTCCCACATCCACATCATGGAAGGCAGCAAACACTCGATGTGGAAATGGCGCAAAAAACTCTTCATCGGGCTTTCGCGGGTGTCTGCCTCGCCCTCCTGGGTAAACAAGCTGCCCAAGGACAGAACTGCCGAAATATCGATGCGCGTCTTGCTTTAGGCGGGCACTGCCGGACGATTTGACCAGCAATGCAACGTCGCCCGTCCGAGGGCGCAACCCGGAAACGTTCCTGGAAACGCCCAGCCGCGGGTCCTAGAATCATTCGGTGACAACGGAACCTGAGCGCCACGCGCCCAGACGTAGGCGTTCCGCAGCACGAGCCGAACATCCCGCGGCAAAGCTTGAATCCTCTGCTGTAAAGTCCGGGCGTTTCGAGGCAGGTCATGAGCGCTCTACCGCGGCTCCTGCGCACCCCTCGGCGAAATCGGAGATCTTGGAGGGTTTGCGGCTGTCGCTGGCCGCCGGCTTGGGAATGTATCCGCTCGGCATCGCCTTTGGTTTGCTTGTCATTCAAGCAGGGCTGCCCTGGTGGGTCGCCCCGGCGCTTTCTACCGCGGGCTATGCCGGCTCGCTCGAGCTCCTGCTCATCGGAATGATTACTTCGGGCACCGCGCTCGGCACGATCGCGCTCACCACCTTCCTCGTCAATTTCCGTCACGTCTTTTACGCATTCTCCTTTCCTTTGCGGGCGATCACGGGCAAATTCACCCGTTTTTATTCGATGTACGCGCTGACGGATGAGTCCTACGCCGTCACGGCCGTCGATCCAGAGAACTGGACGGCACGCAAGCTTCTCACAGTGCAGATCGCCTTTCAGTGCTACTGGGTCGGAGGCGGGCTCACCGGCGTCGCGCTGGGCTCTCTCATCTCCGAACCCATTGACGGACTGGACTTCGCCCTGTGCGCCCTCTTCATCACACTCACGCTCGACGCGTACAAAAACGGCCGCGAGGTACCGTCGGTGCTTTTGGCGGGGGTGGCTTTCTCTATCGGCGTCATCCTGACGCCGAATTCGGCGATCTTCACCTCACTGTCAGCTTTCGTGGCCTTACTGGCTGTCCGCTACGCGATATCGAAAGTGCGCCGTACTCCGGAACGAAAGAGAAGAAAGGAGGGAGACTGCGACGATGCCTAGCACCGGTTACATTCTGGCGGTCCTGGCAATCACCTTTGCCGTCACCTTCGCTTTGAGGGCCGTGCCTTTCGCCATTCTCAAGCCGTTGCGCAGCTCCAGGTTCGTCGCGACGATGGTGATGTGGATGCCGGTGGGGATTCTGGGAATTCTTGCCGCTGCAACGTTCAAAACCGCCGCGTTTGCCGGACATGGCAGAGTGGTGCATGCATCGATCGCCGCCATCGTTACCGCGGCGACCCACCTCCTGTGCGGGAGGCGCACACTCCTGAGCGTCGGTCTGGGGACGCTGACCTTCGTCGTCTTGGTCAATATTTTTGCCTAAATGGGTAGATCAACCGCATTTCAGGTAAGCGGGTGGGCTCCGTGTTGAGTCAGCAGGCTAAGCGGGTGGACCCCGCATTGAGTCAGCAGACGGGCTTCATTTCGCATACGCAGGCGGGCCATCTCTTTCACTCAAAGAAAACAAATCACATCCTGTGTGAAACTTACGCAACCTGTATGCTTAGCTACATGACCGAACTTGGAGTCACGGGAGAGCACACGACCGAAGGAATACCTCACGGTTCAACAAGTCTCACACCTTTCCTCGCCGTAGTCGGGGCGGAAGAAGCTTTGGATTTCTACGGCTCGGTGTTCAATGCGCGAATAGTCGATGTCACCGAGTTTGACGGAGTGGTGGTCCACGCGGAACTCGACTTCGGGAGCGGTAAGCTGCAGCTGGGCGAACCCAATCTCGAATACGGTTTGGTACCGCCGCCGTCCGAAGGCGTCTGTTACTCTTTGGGTCTGTATTGTCCCAACGTCGACGACGTCGTATCGCGGGCTCTCGCCGCTGGTGCGACTCTGCGTGAAGGGCCGAGCACCTTCGTCTCGGGTGATCGCTACGCTTCGATCCTCGATCCGTTCGGTGTGCGCTGGTCGATTATGTCGAGAGTCGAGGACATATCTGAAAGCGAGAGCGCCCGCCGAGTGGCCGAATGGGCCGCCGGCCGCGCCACCAGTTAAGCCCGAGTCGCAGCAGCTCCGGCCAACTTTGCTCACCGGTAGTAATATTTTCGCTAACGCGTAACGACATTTTCATCCCTGGGTAACGCCACCTTCACTCACCTGGAATGACGTTTTCACTCACGGGTAACTGACGCTCGCTATCAGAGAACCGAGTCGCTATCTCTCCGCCTGCTCCCAGTAGGCTCAAAGCCATGAAGATTCTCGTTCTTGGTGGAACGGCCTGGTTGGGCCATTCGATTGCGGAAGCGGCACTGGCCGCGGGACACAGCGTCACCTGCCTGGCGCGCGGAAACGCGGTTCCGAAGGGAGCCGAGCTCGTCAATGCCGACCGCACCCGCGATGACGCCCTCGCCGGCGTCGGTGCGCAGACCTGGGATGCCGTTATCGACGTGGCCAGCGATCCAAAATTCGTCAAGCGGGCGGTTCGGGATCTCGCAACGGCGGCAAAGCATTTCATTTTCGTCTCGTCGGTGAACGTCTACGCTGATCCTTCCAAGAAGGGAATCGTGGAAGACGAGCCAACGCTGCCTCCTCTGCCCGACGGCGAAGAGTTTTCCCAAGAAAGGTACGGCGAGGCCAAATCCGCTTGCGAGAAGTCGATCCTCGCGGAATTCGGCGAAGAACGCTCAACGATCGTGCGCCCCGGGCTCATCACGGGGCCCAGAGACTCGACGAACCGCACCGTCTACTGGCCACTTCGCTTCGCCCACCCATCGAATCCGCAGGGCAAAGTGCTTGTTCCCGACGCTTTTGACCAAGCATTCTCGGCGATCGACGCGCGCGATCTCGCAGCGTGGATCATCCGCCTCGCTGAGGCCAAGACCGGCGGAATCTTCAACGCCGTCGGGAACACTTCGACGTTGGGAGAACACCTGGAGTCGATTCGCTCAGCGGCCGGTCACACCGGCGAGGTGGTCCGCGCGCCGGTGGATTGGCTGCTCGCCCGGGGCGTCGGCTTCTGGGCCGGCCCCAAGTCCTTCCCCCTGTGGGTTCCAGACCCCAGCTTGGAAGGGATGCTCACGATATCCAACGGGCGAGCACTCGAAAAGGGCCTCAAGCTGCGGCCTACACACGAGACTTACGCCGATCTTCTCGCCTGGGCGCTGGAGAATTCCATCGATTGCACGGGATATTCGGGGCTGAGCGACGCCGAGGAACGCGAGCTCCTCGATGCTCTCGATCAGGGCTGACAGCCTGCGATCGAGCCGGGAGCCTGCTTGATTTCCCGCGGTATCGTGATTTCCTCAACAGTGCTACCGGTCGATTACACTCTGCTTACGTCCTTTCTCTTTAAATCCCGGGTTCTCAGCTTCCTTTTGCTTACTCGGCTTCTTTATGCCGCCCACCCGGGTTCTCGGCTTTCTTACACCCAACCCGCGAGTACGATCTTTCCGAGGGTTCTTCCCGACTCGACCAGTCTGTGCGCTTCGCGTAGATTTTCGGGATTTACGGGGCTCAGTTCCTTTGTGACGGTCGGCCTTAACCTACCCGAATCGACCAGATCCGCAATCCGTCCGAGCAATTCGTGCTGTGCGGTCGAGTCGGCGAGCCTTGGCCTGGCGAACATGAATTCCCAATGCCAGGCTATGCACGCGGATTTGAGGGGTTCGACGTCGCGAGCGCCGTCGTCGATAGCGACGATATGGCCGAACGGCGCGACA
>CAUSGP010000160.1:0-5732 GCA_963531075.1 uncultured Actinomycetaceae bacterium
CTTCCAGCGCGGCTCGACGATGCACAACCTCGTTCCGCGCGACGCGCAGGGCCGTTCGAACTACCTCATGGGGGCGCTTCGCCCCAGCCAGTTCGGAGTGAGCGACGTCGTCGGCTACGTCGAATCGATCTCCGAGGAGACAGGCGAGTTCCTGGAGGTCGTCAACCTCAACATCGAGGGCCAGCAGTACGCCGTGGCCGGAACGGTCGCGGGCCTTGAGGCTCTGGAGCGCGACGCGAACGCTCGGGCCAAGGCAGCGGGCGGCAAGCGCCCGTTCATCCTTGTTCCCGGCATCGACGTGCCCTTCCACTCACGCGTTCTGCGCAACGGCGTGGATGACTTCCGTGAGCTTCTGGAAGACCTGCTGCCCGAAAAGATCGAGGCTGATGCGCTCGTCGGCCGCTACATCCCCAACCTTGTGGCTCGGCCCTTCGAGCTGACGGAGGATTTCGCGAGGCTCATCCTCGACGTCGCCCCATCGACGATGGTGGCCGAGCTGGTCGAGGACTTCGACGGCCTCCTGGAACGCGATCCTTACCGCGTGATCCGCACGCTCCTCATCGAACTGCTCGCCTGGCAATTCGCTTCGCCCGTGCAGTGGATTCGGACGCAAAATGTGCTGCTGGAAAAGGGCGTGCGCGAATGGGTGGAGGTCGGCCTTGCCACAGCGCCGACCCTCGCCAACATCGGTGCGCGGACCGTTGCCCAGGCCGGCGCGGACGTCACGGTCTTCAACGTCGCTCGTGACTCGCAGCGCGTCAGGCGCGAAGACGTCGCGGTCGAGGTCGACGACGCGGGCGAATCTTCACGAAACGACGCCGGCGCCGGCGGCACTACGAACGCCGATGACGGATCGCATGGATCGCCGGCTGCCTCTGCACCGGAAGCTCCGTCGCCGCACGCGACGAAGGAGAACGAGGCGGCTCAGGCCGCCGCCGAGCCGGCCGCACCCGCGACTCCTCCCGCAACAGCGGCGGGTCCCGTTGACGATCTGCCTTTCACCGCGGCCGATTCGTTGGATGCGCTGCTTGCCCTTCACACGAAGCTTCGGCCCGAGCAAATCGTCGATGCAGACACCATCGAAACACTGACCAATGGCGTCTCGTCCAAGCGCAACCAGGTGCTCATGGACCTGACATCCGAATTCGGTCTGGCCTCCATGGACGGGGCTGCCGAGGCGCCTATGACGAAGTTGCGGGCCGGCGTTTTGGCGGGCGCGCACGGATACAAGCCGTTCGGCGCCGTGCTCAGCGAGGCGATCTCCGGACGTCTGCGCCAGATTGCCGGCGCGGCGGGTGCCAAGCCCCAACGTTTGGCCGAGTACCTGGGGTCGGCATGGGGCCTGGGCGAAGGATGGGCGAACCACGTCGCCACGGCCATCGTGCTCGGCTCTCGCGAGGGCAAATCCTTGCGGGGTGGCGAACTTGCGACGATCGCTCCGTCGAAGAAATTCGATGCAATGATCGACGAAGCGGTTGCCCAGGTGGCCGCCGCCCGCGGGATCGCCGTGGCCAAAGCAAGTTCGGGCGGCGGATCCGGGGCAATGGTCGATTCGGCCGCCCTCGAGGAGATCACCGGAAAGATGACCGACGCCCTGGCCGCGACGGCACGCGAACTCCTGGCTCGGCTCGGCAAAGAGGCGCCCGCGCCGCAGGCTGACGGAGAAAATGCCGAGGATGTGGCGCTGCGCGTTGCCGTTTCAGCCGAACTTGGCGAGGGATGGGAGAAATTCGTCACCCCGGCCTTCAGCCCCGAGCGCGCCGTGCGGCTGTGTGACCGCTGGGCCACCGCCCGCGAAGACGTCGCTCGGATCGCCGCTGGGCTCGATGTGGACGGCAACTTTGAATCGGTTGGCGAGGAAGTGGCGAAGCAAGCCCGTTGGCATGCCAAGCACCGCCCGGAGCCGAAGATGATGCGCCCGGCCAATACACCGGCAAGGTCGCCGTCGTCACGGGGGCTTCGCCGAAGTCCATCGCCGCTTCCGTCGTCGAGAAATTCTTGGCGGGAGGGGCGACCGTTGTGGTCACGACCTCGCGTTTGGACTCCGGACGCCTCAACTGGGCAGCCGAACTCTATCGGCGCAACGCCAGGGGAGACGCCGAACTGTGGGTCGTTCCTGCCAACCTCGGTTCGTTGCGCGACATCGATGGCCTCATCGAGTGGATTGCAACCGAGCAACGGGTGACCCTTGGAGCCTCAACGAAGCTCCTCAAACCGGCTTTCGTCCCCGATTTCCTCTTCCCGTTCGCCGCTCCTCCCGTTCGCGGCACGCTCGATGAAGCCGGAGCCGCGGCCGAAAACCAGGCCCGTGTGCTCCTGTGGGGCGTGGAGCGGCTCATCGGCGGACTTTCGCGCATCGGCGTGGACACGCACGTGGGACACCGTTTGCACGTCGTGCTTCCCGGATCGCCCAACCGCGGGACCTTCGGCGGCGACGGCGCATACGGCGAGGTCAAGGCGGCGCTCGACGCGATCGCGAACAAGTGGGCGAATGAGCCGTGGGGCCGCAGAACGTCGATTGCCCACGCCCTCATCGGCTGGGTCAAAGGCACGAACCTCATGGGTCACAACGATCCTCTGGTCGCTGCGGTCGAAGCCGCGGGCGTGCACGTGTGGAGCGCGAATGAAGTGGCTGAGCGGCTTCTCGGCCTGTGCGCGGACGACGCCCTTGAATCGGCCACGCGCGCCCCCGTCAAGGAAGACTTGACGGGCGGGCTCGATAAAGTCAATCTGCGAGAGCTCGCCAAGGGCATCAAGCTTCCCGATGCTCCCGAAAAGAGCGAAGGCGCGCCCACGATCGGCGCACTCGCCACCCCCGCGGTAGCCGCGCGCGGCCGCACTCCGGGGCGCGGCGCCTTCGCGGGAGGAACCGCCAGGCCGGAGGACCTCGTCGTCGTCGTCGGCGTCGGCGAAGCCGGTCCATGGGGCTCTTCGCGGACCCGTCTCGCCGCCGAACTGGGCATTCAAGGCACGGGAGAGGTCGAGATGACCGCTGCGGGAGTCCTCGAGCTCGCATGGATGATGAGCTTGCTCGAATGGCATGACACGCCCAAAGCCGGCTGGTACGACACCTCGGGAAACCTCGTCCCCGAGGAAGAAATATACGAGCGCTATCGCGACGAAGTCGTGGCGCGATGCGGTATTCGAGCCTTCGTTGATGACGGCCCTCTGGTCAATCTGGGTTCCATCGACGTCGCCGAAGTGCGCCTCGAATCGGATGTCACCTTCACCGTTGCCGACGAGGCGGCCGCCAACTCCCTTGTTGAGGCGGATCCCGAGAACACCTCGGCCGCACTCGTGGACGACGAGTGGACGGTGACCCGCAAGGCGGGATCCCTGACCTACGTCCCGCGCAGGACGACTCTCAGCCGCGTTGTCGGTGCTCAGTTCCCCTCGGATTTCGACCCGGCGCATTGGGGAATTCCCGCATCGATGATCGAATCCGTCGATCGCATGGCCATCTGGAACCTCATGACCACGGTCGATGCCTTCATGGGTGCCGGTTTCACCCCGGGCGAGCTGCTGCGCAACGTCCACCCCAACGAGGTGGCCTCCACGCAGGGCACGGGATTCGGCGGAATGTCATCGATGCGTCAGTTCTACCTCAATCGGTTCACGGGCAATCCGCGCCCCCAGGATCTTCTGCAGGAAACCCTCGGCAACGTTATCGCTGCGCACACGATGCAATCGTACGTGGGCGGTTATGGTTCGATGATCCATCCGGTGGGAGCGTGCGCCACGGCGGCCGTTTCCGTCGAAGAGGGAGCGGACAAGATCGCCTGTGGCAAGGCAACCTTCGTGGTCGCGGGTGGAATCGACGATATTGGATTGGAGTCGATCACAGGGTTCGGCGACATGACGGCAACGGCCGACTCCGCGGCCATGGCTCGCCAGGGCATTGACGAGCGCTTCTACTCACGCGCGGGTGACCTGCGCAGGGGAGGCTTCGTTGAGGCCCAGGGCGGAGGAACCGTTCTATTGGCCCGCGGCGATTTCGCGCTGGAAATGGGATTGCCGGTCCTGGCCGTTGTGGCTCATGCGCAGTCGTACGCCGACGGCGCTCACACGTCGATCCCTGCGCCGGGGCTTGGAGCCTTGGCCGTCGGACGCGGAGGCAAGGATGCTCGCTTCGTCAAGAAGCTGGCGGCCCTTGGTCTCACCCCGGACGATATCTCCGTTGTCTCCAAGCACGACACGTCCACCAACGCCAACGACCCAAATGAGGCCGAATTGCATGTGCGGCTGGCCAAAGCGATCGGGCGCAGCGAGGGCAACCCTCTTTACGTCGTCTCGCAGAAGTCGCTGACGGGCCACGCGAAGGGAGGGGCTGCGCTCTTCCAGCTCGCCGGGCTGACGCAGATTCTCGCCAGTGGCCTGATCCCCGGCAACAAGGCGCTCAACTGCCTTGACCCCGTTTTCGAAAACGATCCGTACCTCGTGTGGTTGCGCTCGCCGTTCCAGCACGACGGCGTCAAGGCCGGCCTCATCACGTCACTCGGCTTCGGCCACGTCTCGGCTTTCATCGCGCTTGCCTCACCGGATGCCTTCGAGGCCGCCGTTGCGCGCGAGCATGGTGACGAGGCCGCTGACGAGTGGCGCAGGCGCGCCGACGAGCGCTCGCATGCCGGAGCGGTTCGCCTGGAGAAGGCGATGCTTGGCAAGGCCGAGCTTTTCGAGGGCATCAAGGACAGGCGTTTTGCCGGCGACGTCCACGAGGATGAGGCCGCGATGCTTCTCGATCCGTCCGCCCGGCTCGGGGCAGACGGCTTCTACCCGCGAGTGAAGGCCGCCGACGACGAGTGACGGCTGACCCCGTCAGACGTAGGGTGGCGGCAGGGCCATAATGGCTCCCGGCCGCCGCCCAGGTCTGAAGGGGCCTGTTGCTCGCCCGAGTGGCGCCGCACCGCGTCAGAAAGACGGCTGGCCGCGGCGCCCATTCGAGTGGATGCCCCGTTACGATCCCGGTGCCTCAACATCGGTTGTCTTCTGCACTTGGTCTTCCGCACTTGCGTCATTGCACGAAGGAGCCTATAAGAGGCCTATGTCGAGGATAAAAAGGAGGCCTGTGCAGGGGATGAGGGAGAAGGAGCGATGATTCTCGGGGTCGGACTGGACGTCGTCGACATCGCGGCCTTCGGCGAACAACTCGGACTTCCCGGGACGATGTTCGGTCGAGTTTTTACGGCGCGTGAACGCCGTGAGGCTGCGGCGCGAGCCGGCGCACGCGGCGCCGTCGGAGGCAAACGTCCCCAAGCACATACCGGGGATGCTGCGGGCGCCAACCCCGATGGAGTGCGTACCCCCTCGGGGAGTTGCGCGAACGCCGCCGAACACCTGGCTGCCCGGTGGGCGGCGAAAGAAGCCTTCATCAAGGCCTGGAGCACGGCGCTTTATGGCCGGCCGCCGGTTCTCGGAGAGGTCGCGTGGCATGAGATTGAAGTTGTCAGCGACCGTTGGCATCGGCCTCGGCTCGTTCTGCACGGCGACGTTGCCGAAGCGTTTGCCGAATCGGTAGGGAACGCTGCGATTCGGTTCCACCTGTCGCTTACCCACGATGGGCCTGTGGCACAGGCGATCGTCATCGTTGAAACCGCCGAAGCCGAGCGGATGGCGGCAACCGATGCCGATTGACCTTTGACCTGACTGGCCAGCTGACACTTTAACCTGCGTCGACCGGCTCCCCCCCCCCCGCCGCGGCCGGCCGGTCAAAAAGCCGGCCCCATCTTAACCGA
>CAUSGP010000161.1:0-5707 GCA_963531075.1 uncultured Actinomycetaceae bacterium
GATTCGAAGCAACCCTCGTGGTGGTCGGTGACTCGACGACTTTTCACAGCCTCCTTGATGGCCGTCGCACTCGGCTTTCTTTGGCTTGTCCTATCCGCCGCTTTCGGCGTGCTTGAACCGCCGGTGCTCGGTTCAGTCGGACTGCCGATTCTCGTCATCGTGGTTGGCCTGCTGGCTGCATTTGCCGTGTGGATAACCGTGAGGGTCATGCGTTCTCGTGGCGCGCATGCCGCACGAGAACGCGTCATGTCGCAATTGGCCAGCGCGCTCAGCGAGCGCGCTGGGTTTGCTGTGCGTGAGCCGGTGGAGGCTCAGCGTGCTGAGTACGCCCGTTTCGTCGACGCGATCAAGAACCTTTCGCGGGTTCGGTAATGCGAAGGCAACGTGGGCCAAATACGCGAAATGGCGATCTGAGTTCGGTGACGCGAGCCAGTGACCTGGGTTTCGATGACGAGCCGGCAACGAGGGTCGATTAAACGGGTTGGCAACGCGAGCAAGTGATATGCATCACTTGCTACGGCTAGAGTTCCCGGGATCCATTTCTTTATCAGAAGCGTATAGTTATTCGCAATAATGGATCTTATTGCGTACCTAGCCGTTCGGATCGGAGTAAGTGATGGGAATCGGTCCCGTGCCGACGTCGCGAACCGCGCGTCAAGCGCTCATAATGAGCATTCTTGCGGACAAGTCCGTTGGATCTCAGGGGGAGCTGCGGGCTTTGTTGCGCCAAGCGGGCATTTCGGTCACCCAGGCAACCTTGTCGCGTGATCTCGATGAGCTCAAGGCGGTCAAGGTGCGCAACAGAAATGGGCGCCAAATCTACAGGATTCCCGATGAGGCGGAGCTTTACAAGGCAGCCCAAGGCGCGCGGGCGCAACTCGAACGTTGGTGTCCAGAAGTTCTCGTGAGCGCTCAATGCGCGGGCAATCAAGTAGTTTTGCGTACGCCGCCGGGTGCGGCCAACATACTTGCCGTCGGAGTGGACAGAGCGATGATCGACGGCGTCCTCGGTTGCCTGGCAGGAGATGACACGATACTCGTCATCACGGTTAGTGCCGAACGCGCGGAGGAAATTCGCGAGGAGCTGCTTTCTTTGGCTTAGCACTCGCTTCACGGTTTGCTTGCGCATTCCGATTTGCGAGATAGCGAAAAGCGACGGCGAAAGATGCGGCAATAACGGCGATGATGACAGCATTGGCCGCTGCGTAGGCGTGGAAGACTGTTGTTAGCGATTGTGTGGAATGCCCGCGCGCTATGGAGAAGAAGACAGCCGTGACGACGGCGTTGCCTATCGCCGTCGTCACGCGCTGTGCGGTTTGATAGGCCCCTCCGGCCGTGGCTCCTTGTTCGGGAGGAACATCGCGCAAGGTTTCGGTCGTGTTCGCCGAGCCCATGAGCCCGAAACTCAAGCCCACAAATGCCAAAGGCACAGCCATGAGCGCGCCGGGAATTCCCCGTGTGGTTCCCCAAGCCGTCAATGTCGAAAGAAGCAGGGCGATGACGCATGCCGCAAGTGACCGTGCCTGTATCCGAGCGCCGTCTTCATATGTGTGCCGGCCCGCCCACAGCGCCCCTATTCCCGATCCGATCCCCGACGGAAGGCAGATGAGGCCGACCTGCAGCGGGCTTGTTTCGAGTCCCTTTTGAAGGAAGAGAGCGACCAGGGCGAAAACTGAGCTGGAACCGAGGAACATGAAGAGGGTGACGCAGATGCCGTAAGAGAATGATCTGAGCCTGAAAAGTCGAAGATCGACCATGGGGCTGCGCCCAGCCGCGCCGTAGTGCCTTTCCCAACGCACCCATGCCCATCCGAGGCCTGCGGCAAGGGGCAGCAGAAACCATTTCCACCGGAAGGCTGTGAGGAAAGGAAGCATCAAACCCACAACGGCGAGAACGAGGATGGACATGCCCAACGGATCGATGTCCAGCGTTCCATCCCGCCGCTCTCGCCGCATGGGCAAGAAGGCGAATGAAGCGATGACGCCGGCTGCGGCCACGGGGACGTTGACGAGGAAACTCCAACGCCATCCGGTTCCTTCACCGAGCCAGGCGACGAGGGCGCCCGACATGACTGGCCCCGTTGCAACGGAGACGGCCACAACCAATCCGACGTAGCCGAATGCTCTGGCACGATCCCGCCCCTTGAAATATCGCTGGATTATGCCGAAGATCTGCGGAGAATAGACGCCGGCGCCAAGGCCCTGGACGATTCTCATGAGATTAAGGAAACCAGCGTTCCAGGCGAGCCCGCACCCAAGTGATCCCAACCCAAAAATGGTCAGTCCGATGACGAAGAGCCGTCCCTGCCCGAAGAGATCTCCGAGCCTTCCGCTGGATACGAGCAGAATGCCGGTTGCCAACGCGTAGCCTGAAAGCACCCACTGAGAGGACGATGTGGAAGCTTCCAGCGACTTGCTCATGATTGGAAGTAGATTGTTGACCGAACTGACTTGGAGGAGTGTCATGGCCAGCCCGATGAGGATGACGGCGAGTATCGTCTTGCGGTTGCGCACCGATGCGCCAATTGTTGCCAACGTGTGTTCCTTTCAGCCGATGTAAGCATAGCTCCCGTAACTGGCGTTTTCGTTCTTTCGATGTCGAAAGGCTCGGAAATATGGAGGGCTATTTGGAAACATGAATGGAGATTGCGAATATCGACCGGAATCGAAAATGTGGACGGCGATTCAAAAACACAGATGGCGATTCAGAAATCCTGACGGCGATTCAGAAATCCGGACGGTGATTTAAAAACACAGACGACGATTCGAAACACGAATCAAGTAGCGGAGACGTGAACGAAAACTCAAAAATATAAACGATGATTGCAGGCATGGATGAGGCGACTAGGAAGAGATAAGAGGGGGCGATATGCTTGCCGTTATCCGACGCCGATGAGAGGAAACGGCATGCACAAGGAAGCTTCTGCACGTCAGGCGCGCCATCTTCATCCAGATCGAAGGGAAGGCGCGTTCAAGAGGACTCGGCATGGACGGAAGAAATTGACAGGGATGAGAATGGGCGGCAGGGATGAAAAGGACCGGCATGGACGGTAGAGGCCGATATGGATGAGACCTTTCGGCATGGTGTTTTTGCCGACGAAGCGGGGAGAAAGCGCCGTGCCTTCCTCTTCCTCGTCAACCCCAAGTTGCATTACAATCCTTATCCCGATTGGAAGAAATGGCTGCCCATGGCAAAGGCAGGCAAGGCGATTGAGTTGCAATGGAATACGGGGTCGCGTCGCTCGGGAATGGAGTCGGGAGATCTTGCATTGCTCGTCAAAGTTGGTGTCGATCCAAGAGGGCTTGTGGCCATCGGTGATGTGACGAGCTCGATCTACGAAGGGGCACATTGGAATCCCGACGCTTCTCGTCCCACAACCGGATGGGTCGATATCCGCTTGACCGCGTTGCTCGATCTCGATATGCCTCTTCCCTTGGCGATACTCAAGGAAGTTGGTCCAGGAATTCGCTGGACTCCGCGCATGTCGGGAACGGAAGTGCCGCTCGACGTGGCATTGGCCGCGTGTGACCTCGTCTGAGGCAGCCGTCAGATCTTTCCTAAGTTTCCGACTCCTTGCGAAACTTCCAAGTGGCTTGGAGTCGCGCCCGACGAATAGCTATGGGTCGCGCCCTACGAATGGCTTTGAACCCTGCCTTCCAATAATTTCAAGCTAAGTTTTCCAAACGGTTTCGAACTGCGTCGCCCGATGAGGTTCGAGCCGAAGTCGTCGCCTTTCTACGTGACTATGAGTGGCATGCGGGCAATCCCGCATGCATATGAGATGCAAGCGGGCCCCGCAGGTGGGCATGTGGCATACTGAAGAATTAGGGATATACCTGATCGTGAGAAGGCGAGATCGAAAGGCGCGACACCTTGACGGATATCATTGACGAGCTTCAGTGGCGCGGACTCATAGCGCAGCACACGGATATCGATGCGTTGCGTGCGGCGCTTGCCGAAGGCCCCGTCACGTTCTATTGCGGTTTCGATCCGACTGCAGCCTCCCTTCATCACGGGCACCTTGTCGCTGTCAAAGTCATGCGGCATCTTCAAATGGCGGGGCACAAGCCTCTCGCCCTGGTCGGCGGAGCGACGGGCCTGATCGGCGATCCTTCGGGTCGTAAGGAGGAACGCAATCTCAACGGAACTGATGTGGTCGCAGGCTGGGCTGCGGCACTCCGCGGTCAGCTGGAAACCCTGCTTGACTTCGAAGGCGACAACCCGGCGCAAATAGTCAATAACCTCGACTGGACCGGCCAAATGTCTGCCATCGACTTCCTTCGAGACCTCGGAAAGAACTTCCGATTGGGAACCATGCTGTCTAAAGACACCGTTGCCCGCCGTCTCGAATCCGACGAGGGTATTTCTTTTACGGAGTTCAGCTACCAGATTTTGCAGGCTAACGATTATCTTCAGCTCTACCGCAGGTACGGTTGCACCCTCGAAGTGGGCGGCAACGATCAATGGGGCAATCTCGTCGGCGGAATGGATCTCATCAGGAAAGTCGAGGGCGATTCCGTCCACGTCATGACGAATCCTCTCATTACGAAATCTGACGGAACGAAGTTCGGCAAAACAGCCGGCGGCGCCGTGTGGCTCAACCCCGAGATGTTCAGCCCGTACAGGTTTTACCAGTTCTGGCTCAATACCGCCGACGCCGACGTCATCCACATGCTCAAAGTCTTCACTTTTCGAACTCGCGAGGAAATCGCCGAACTCGAGACGGCAGTGGCTGAGCGTCCACATGCCCGCGAGGCGCAGAAGGTCCTCGCGGAAGACGTCACTGCATGGGTCCATGGAACTGAGGCAACTGAACGCGTCAAGGCCGCTTCGCGTGCGCTGTTTGGCGGAAGCGGTCTCGAGTCGCTCGACGCCGATACGCTTTCCGACGCCGTCGCCGAAGTTCCCCACGCGGAAGGCGCCCTAGGCTCCCCGCTTATTGAGCTTTTTGTCGCTGCCGGGCTTGAGAAAGGCCTTGGGGCGGCTAGACGAACGATCGCCTCCGGTGGTCTCTACCTCAATAATGTCAAGATCGACGATGACTCGAGGGCCATCCAAGCCTCGGATCTTCTTCCCGGGGGAGTGGTTCTCTTGCGCAAAGGAAAGAAGAATCTTGCGGTCGTGCATGTGCGGTGATATCCGGAAATTTCAAATGCTTTCGGAGCATTTACCCGCTGTTGGCCGCCGCCAGTGGAAGTCGCTCCGCCTTGTTGAGGTCAGCGTTATGACCGTCGCTTGGTGAAAATTAATTGCCTCCGCCCGGTGAAATCAACGACTTTTGCTTGGTGAAATTAACGGCTTCTGCTTGGTGAGACAGCGCAACGGCTTCCTGCAGATCGCGACGATCTCATGCGAGGCAAACCCCGCTTAATGTAAAGCCCTAGGAGTATAAATCCCTGGTTTTCCCCGGTCGAGATGACTCTTCTTTCCCTCTTTAACTTTTCTTTCCCTCTTTAAATAGTCGCTTTTCGATCAGATTAACGGCTGCTTAAGGTGGGATTGGCTTGCTGTATGCGGGTGAGCTCAAGTTGATTGACACAACGAAGACGGAAAACAGTGAATTATTGAGTGAGTTAACTGTTGTGCTTTCGGGGCCAAGTCGGCTGTTGTCTGCAGGTGATTCTCGCTCGTGGAACGCTTGTGGAACGTGGTTGTGTGGTGGGTGTCACGTGGGTGGGGGTTGTGGTGGGGTGGGGGTGGGGTGTAG
>CAUSGP010000162.1:0-5686 GCA_963531075.1 uncultured Actinomycetaceae bacterium
GTCACACTCACCGACCGAACTGAACGCGCCCGGATCGCCGCAAGGATTGAGGAGGTGCGCAAGAGGATAAGCGAAACAGACCGGCACGCCATCGGCTTTGAAGCTGCTTCACGCGCGCTCATGCGCGGGTATGGGGCTCACCATGCCGGCGTCTATCCGGCGGTCAAGGAACTGACGGAAAAGCTTATGGAAGAGGGGCTTTTGCGGATTGTTTATGCCACAGGCACCCTCGCTTTGGGGATCGACATGCCCGTGCGAACCGTCGTCGTCGAATCCCTGCAACGATGGGACGGCGACGGTTTCGTCGACCTGAGCGCCACCGAATACACTCAGCTCATCGGACGCGCGGGGCGCCGCGGAAAGGATAGGGTGGGGCACGCGGTGGTTCTCGCCGAACCTGAACTTGATCCGCACGCTCTAGCCGAACTCGGGTCGGGACGCGTGGAGACCCTTCTTTCGGCCTTCATCCCTTCGTATAACGCCGTGGTCAATCTTCTCGCCCAAATGCCCTACGATCGAGCGCGGGCCATGATGGGGCGCAGTTTCGCCCAGTACCAGCGAAATGCGGACCTCGCCAAACTCGAAGCTCGTCTAGCCCGAATTCGCCGCCGTATTGCCGCGGAAGAAGAGAATCTCGAATGCGATGCTGGAGACATCGTTGAGTACGTTCGTCTGCGCGCCGCATCCGGACGTGCGGCAAAATCTGTGCGCAAGGCCGCCAAACGGGAATACCGCGAGAGGGTGTCGCGCTCCTTCGCGAACGCCAAGACGGGGCGCCTGTATGCGGTCCACCGTGCGGGCGACGTCGACTATGTCCTCATCTTGTCCGTGAATCGCGAAAAACTGCGTGTCATCGACTGGTACGGAGAGGTTTCCTGGCTGCGTGAATCCGATTTGGGATCGGAGCTGCGCGACGTCGGAGCCATTCGCTTACCGACGGGGCGAAGCTTGAAAGACAGATCTGCGAGGGAGGATTTGGCGGATGCGATCATCGCGCGGGTCGAAGAGCGTGCGGACCTGGGCGTGGACCGCGACCTGCTCGGATCGTGGTCCCGATTCGCCGTGGGCCGAGACGCGCGGCTGGACCGCCATCCGTGCTCAAGTTGCCCCGATCTTGCCGCGCATATGAGGGATGCCGAAACCCTCCTCTCTTTGGACGAAAGGGCCGCCGAAATCGAAAGGACGTCCGCGGGCTTCACCGATTCGGTGGGGCGCGAGTTCGATTCGACCGCCGCGGTCCTGGCCGACGTCGGATTGTTGCGGCACCATGGCCGCATTTTCGAGCTTGGCCCCGGGGCCCCGATGCTGCGCAAGCTCCACCTGGAAAATGACCTTTTGGCCTACCTGTGCCTCTCAGGTCTTGCGGAGGGCCTGACGGCGTCGGAGTTTGCCGGATGGGCGTCGATGTTCCTCGCCGATGACCGCCTTGGAACGGGCTGGCCGCGCTCGCCTATCTTGACCAAGTTGGCGAGGCAAGCGTTTACGGAAGCTGACTATCTTCGCTCGATCGAAAAGAACCACGGTATCCGCCGAACGAACGATGTCACACCCGGGTGCGCCGATATTTTCGCCGCGTGGGCCGACGGCGCGAGTCTCGAATGGTGCCTGCGCACATCGAGGATGGCTGCGGGTGACTTCATCGCCGCCGCTCGTCGGCTCATTGATTTGCTCGGTCAGATCGTCCTAGCGGGTGAGGGGACGTGGATCGCCGACGTCGCGCATAAGGCTCGATCGAATGTGCGCAGGAGCGAGGTCATCATATGATGAAATGGTTGAGGCTTCCCGCTGTGTCCGTCGCAGCGGGGGTCTTCCTGTGGGCGTCTTTCGCACCGCTGCATCTGTGGCCGATGTCAATCGTCGGCATCGCTTGTCTCGTTGCCGAGATCCGCCGCCGCGGCTTTGGCGGGAGCCTCGCATGCGGTTTCATCACGGGCGCCGTCTTTTTCGGCCTGCTGTGCGATTGGGCTGCCGGCGCTGCGGGAACCTGGATCGCCAGAGTCGGACTCGGGGGAGTGCTGGCGCTCTACACCGCCGTCCTAGCTCTTGTGTGGAAGGCTGTGATTCTCGCGTGGGGGGAGTCATGGAAATCGATTCCCATTCTCGCTGTCACGTGGGTGGCCATTGAGGACTTTCAGGGAAAGTGGCCCGAGGGAGGAATGCCGTGGGGGAAGCTCGCGTTCGGGCAGGTCGAGGGGCCGATCGTGCACCTGGCGCCCTACGGATCGACGGAGCTCGTCAGTTTCGCCGTCGTCGTTCTCGGGGCGGGTCTTGCGTATGCAGTACGCAGCGCGAAATTGACCCCGCGCTCATCCGTGATCGGCGTGGTCTGCGCTTGTCTCACGCTGGTCGCCGTAGCGGCTATACCTTTGGGAAACCGCTCCGGGGAAAGCCTCAAGGTCGGTTTCGTGCAGGGAAACGTTTCGAGGGATAAGAAACTCACCGGGTACGCTCGAGCTCTCACGGTCACCGAGCGTCTAGCGATCCAAACGCGGAAGATCGAAAAAAAACATGCAGAGCTCGTTTTGTGGCCCGAGAGCTCATCGGACCTTGACCCGCAGGAAGTCGACGAAACACGGGAACTGATTGAAGGCGCCGTCTCGCGTTTGGACGTCCCCTTGCTGCTGGGCATCCAGCGATACCCAGAGGATTACCGCTACAACGAATACACGATGTGGCTTCCGGGAAAGGGGCAGGTATCGAGGTATACCAAACAGCATCCCGTCCCTTTTGGAGAATATATACCTGCGCGAGGCTTCTTTCGATTCTTCACGAAAGCAGTCGATCAGGTTTCCACGGACATGCGCCCGGGGAATGGGCCGGCAATTCTTGACGTGCCTGTGCGTGGACGCACGGTGCGCGTGGCCGCCCCGATCTGTTTTGAGATCGCATACACCGAAATCGTCTCCGAGTCCGTTCGAAAAGGCGCACGCATCATCGCGGTTCCCACTAACAATGCCTCATTCGGCGACTCGGCGGAATCCCGCCAGCAATTCGACATGACCCGATTCAGAGCGATCGAGACCGGGCGCACAGCGATCCAAATATCAACCATGGGAGTTTCGGGCATCGCCGATGCCGACGGCACGGTGCGGGAGACCACCGACATGTGGACGGCCGATTCCCGGGTGGCCGACGTCGATCTGCATTCCCACCTCACCCTGGCCGTCCGCTGGGAAATCTGGATCAACCGAGTCAGCGCTCTCACCGCTGTGGCATTGGGCGTATTAGCATTGTGCAAGACGCTTCGGAAGGCGCCACACTCACCGCGGCGCCTCGAAGTCCGCAAGTGCAACAATGCTGCGTCTAGGAGCGGCGAAGCTATACGTAATGAAACCGCGCGCAAGCACAGCAAAACCACCTGCAGCGAAGCCGTCGCCGCCACGGCGAAACAGCCGGTGGCGAAGAAAGCAAGGAGCAACGATGAACGTCGTCGTGATCATACCGACCTATAACGAGATCGAGTCATTAGAACCGATTGTCCACAGAGTCAGAGCCGCCGTCCCCGATGCCGACATTCTTGTCGTCGACGACGATTCTCCCGACGGAACCGGCGATCTGGCCGATCGGTTGGCAGCCAAAGACTCTCACGTTCTGGTCCTCCACCGCGCGGGCAAAGAGGGGCTCGGGAAGGCCTACATCGACGCTTTCGCCTGGGCAATGAAAAGAGGCTACACCCACCTTGTGCAGATGGACGCCGATGGCTCCCATCGTCCCGAACAACTGCCGCTTTTGCTCGAACGGGCGGGGATGAGCGATCACCCCGATCTGGTCATCGGCTCACGCTACGTACGCGGGGGAGAACTGGAAGGGTGGCCGAAATCGCGGGAGTTTCTCTCGCGCGCAGGAAATTTCTATATCAGGGCGTGGCTTGGCCTTCCAGCCTCCGATGTTACCGCGGGATTCAGGGTGTACAAGGTTGGTTTCTTGCATCGCCTGGATCTTTCCAGTGTCGAATCCGCCGGATACTTCTTTCAGACGGATATGACGGACCACGTTCATCGCTTGGGGGGATCGATCGCCGAGATGCCGATCAGCTTCGCCCAACGCGAGGCGGGGGAGTCGAAGCTATCAGCCAACATCTTTACGGAGTCACTCAAACGCACGACGTCAATGGGCGTTAAACGTCGCGGGCATCAGCTCACGGGGTTGGCGCGTCGCGCCTTCGGCAAACTCCGGGGAAATGACTGATGTCTCCAAGAAGAAAAAGAAGCGTCCCGGTGTGAAAGTGCCTAGCCGCAACGCAACCAGTCCGACCCTCAGTCGTGGTGCCTGCGAAGCCGCAATTTGCCCGCGCGCAACAAATCGAGTCGTTCCTGAAGAAGTTCTTTTAATTCCTCTTCGGTGCGGCGCTCAAGGAGCATGTCCCAGTGCGTGCGCTGCGGCTTGAGGGGTTTCTTCTCATCCGTCGTTGGTTCGTCGCGCAGCAATCCTTCGGAGCCGCAGCGGCATTCCCACGTCGCCGGCGCTTCTGCATCCGTGGCCATGGCCACGCCGAACTCGTGTCCATTTGGGCAGGCATAGATAACCTGCTTGCGTTCGACGAAGGCAACGCCTTCGTCTGTTTCTAGCGAATTGGCGCCAATCTTCATTCCTCGAAGCGAGCGTTCGGCCATGGGTTTCCTTTCTTCACGTGCCGACTGGTTGAGGTGTCGCGAACTCTATGAGTTTAACGAAAGCTGCGGAGCATTCGGCTGCTGCCTGACTTTTTCCTTGCGACATGCCGCTTTCAAAGAACTCCCACTTTCATCTTCGATCCGATAATGTACATTATGTCAGAACTAGAGAACGCCTCTCTTCGTCCGTGCTTCGCCCGTGAGATATTCCCTCATCGGCGCGGATTGGCCCACGAGCGCGCAAAGATGAAGTAATCTCGCACCATGAGACTCGGAATCGACTTTGGAACCACGCGCACAACCATTGCTGTCGCGGATCGCGGCAACTATCCGCTTCTCGCTTTTCCAGATCGGAATTCGGATGCTCGGGAGTACATCCCTTCGATTGTCGCGTTGGCCGATTCCGGCCCGGTCTACGGTTTCGAGGCTGCGAGCCTCGCGCTCGCAGGCGCACCGCACCTGCGCTCGTTCAAAAGGCTGCTTTCGCGTGCCGACGTCAGCCCGGTTGCCGAAGTCGAGCTCGGCAACCGCAAATTTCCGCTCATCGAGATCGTCTCCGGGTTTCTCATGCACGTCGCGCGATCCATCCGAACAGCGGCGAAGCCTCTCAAGGGCAAGCTGGAAGCAGTCGTCGGAATTCCGGCGCATGCGCACTCCGCTCAGCGTCTGCTCACCCTCGAAGCTTTCAGGCGCGCTGGAATCGAGGTCGTGGCGATGATCAACGAGCCTTCGGCCGCGGGTTTCGAATACACACACAGGTTGACGAAGTCGCTGAATTCGCGGCGCACGCGCATTCTTGTCTACGACCTGGGCGGAGGAACATTCGATGCCTCGCTTGTAGCCGCCGATGGCAAGAGCCATGAAGTCCTCGGCTCGCGCGGAAACAACAATGTGGGAGGCGACGATTTCGACGTCGCACTCGCCTCTTTTGCCCTCGAACGTTCGGGGCGCGGTGAGCTTGCCGAAGACGAATGGCAAAAGCTCATCGACTCGGCCCGCCAGGCCAAAGAATCGCTGTACCCGCAGTCTCATTACGTCACGGTAGACATTCCTGGGAGCCCCTCCCCTGCATC
>CAUSGP010000163.1:0-5645 GCA_963531075.1 uncultured Actinomycetaceae bacterium
CCAGTGAGCCTGTGCGTTTTGATCGAACTTCGAGAGCTCGGCGGGCGTGAGAAGCTCGCTGGACGTGAGGTCGACGCTGTCCTGACGTACTGATTGACGTTGACGGCCATGGGCCGTCAACGTTTTATAACCGTATCTCCAGAGTGCTATAACCTTATTATCGTCTCGGAGAAAGGGGATGGGTATGGCAGAATCGAGCCCGCGCCTTCGATCGCGCTTGAGTTGGCTGGCTGGCCGCTCGGGACCCCAAATTCCGTCCACGCTCGAGCCTCTCATGCGTGCTCTGGGAACGAAGAACGTCGATAAATCGAAGATCCTTCACGCCTTTGAGGTCGCCGATCATTGCCATGAAGGCCAGACCCGCAAATCTGGTGAACCCTACATCACCCATCCCGTCGCAGTCGCCACGATTCTTGCCGAACTCGGAATGGACGAAGACACGATCATCGGGGCTCTGTTGCACGACACTGTCGAGGACACCGACTATCAGCTTTCCGATCTGCGTCGAGAATTCGGCGCCGCCGTTGAAGCCCTCGTCGATGGCGTCACGAAACTCGACAAGGTCGAATACGGTGAAGCGGCTCAGGCTGAAACCGTGCGGAAGATGGTCATCGCGATGTCCAAGGACATCCGCGTCCTCCTCATCAAGCTCGCCGACCGCCTGCACAATGCGCGTACGTGGAAATACGTTTCGGCTGAGGGGGCTCGTCGCAAAGCTCGCGAAACCCTTGAAATATACGCCCCGCTGGCGCATCGACTGGGCATGAATTCGATCAAGTGGGAACTCGAGGATCGCTCCTTCAAAGTGCTCTATCCGACGGTGTACGGGGAGATCGAAAGGCTCGTCACTGACAGGACGCCGGAACGCGAAGCATACATTCTGCAGGTGCGTGACATCCTCGAAGGCGAACTGAAGAATGCGAAGATCAAGTGCACGATCACTGGCCGCCCCAAGCACTATTATTCGATCTACCAAAAGATGATCCTCCGGGGGAAAGACTTCGAAGACATCTACGATTTAGTCGGCGTTCGAGTGCTCGTGGAAACGATTGCCGATTGCTATGCGGCATTGGGTGTTGCGAACACCGCGTTCACTCCCATCCAGGGCAGGATTAAAGACTACATTGCCACCCCGAAGTTCAATCTCTACCAGTCAATTCACACGACCGTCATAGGGCCCGGCGGGCGAACGATAGAGATCCAAATCCGCACGTACGACATGCACAAACGCGCTGAGTACGGTGTGGCTGCACATTGGCGGTACAAGGAAGACACAGGGCAGTCGAAAGGCAGCATAGGCCCGACCTCGGAGGAGCAGACCCAGCTCAATTGGTTGCGTCAGCTCGTCGATTGGCAGCGTGACACCGCCGACCCGACCGAGTTCCTCGACTCTCTGCGATATGAGATTTCGGGAAGTCAAGTCTACGTCTTCACGCCCAAGGGAGAAGTGCTCGAGCTTCCCGCAGGATCGACGCCGGTCGATTTTGCGTACGCCGTCCATACCGAAGTGGGCCATCACACGGTGGGCGCACGCGTCAACGACAGGCTGGTCACTCTCGATCATCGCCTCGAATCAGGCGACAATGTCGAAATCATCACGGCGAAGAATCCCGATGCCGGTCCTTCGCGCGGGTGGCTGGATTTCGTCGCCTCGCAGCGGGCACGGGCCAAGATCAAGGCGTGGTTTAAGCATTCGCGGCGCGAGGAATCCGTCGACTCCGGCAAGGACAAGCTTGCCAAGGCGATCCGCCGCAAGAATCAGCCGGTTCAGCGTTTGATGAGCCACGACACCCTTCGCGGCATAGCTGAAGATCTCAACAGAAATGACGTGACAGACCTCTACGCCGCGATCGGCGAAGGCGTCATATCCGCGGAGACGGTGGTGAGGCGTCTCATACAGACGCAGGGCGGGGAGCCTGGGGTCGAAGAGACCCTTTCTGAAGCCGTCACGCCCACGCGCATTGCCCATAGATCGGGAATCAACGGCGATTCGGCGGTCATCGTCGAGTCGATGGACTCCGGCGACGTCCTCGTTAAGCTCGCCAAATGCTGCACGCCCGTTCCGCCCGACGCCATCGTCGGTTTCGTCACGCGCGGCAATGGGCTCTCCGTCCATCGGGGCGATTGCCCGAATGTGCTTTCTTTGAAGCGTGAGCCGGAGCGTTTCATCGACGTCGCCTGGTCCGAGGGGTCGGAAGCCACGTACCTCGTTCAGGTCCAGATTGAAGCGCTCGATCGGCAGGGTCTGCTCTCGGATCTTTCCCGTGTCCTTTCGGAGCATGGGATCAACGTGCTCCAGGGAACGATGAGAACCACGAAAGAGCGACTGTCAAAATTGAGCTTCACTTTTGAAATGGCCGAGCCCTCCCATCTGGAGCGCATACTACGCGAATTCCGAAAGGTCGATGGCGTTTACGATGCCTACCGCGTGACCGGTTCCAAGAAGGGGAGTGAGCGGCGGGCATGAGGCCTCGATAACGTGAGTGAGCGGCGGGCCTGAGGCTTACGTGGCTCTTCAGCGAGTTCGCGAGAAGAGCAGAAGTGATTGGGGGAGTTGGACGCAGGAGTCGGGCGTCACGATGCCTCACGCATCGATTGCCGTCCAGTTTCCTTCATGTATCCGTCTAAGGCCATGATCATTTTGCGCGCAAAAGGTGCGCCTCGACGTCGCCGTTCTCGTTGGCTGTGTTCGAGCAGTGCCGAAGTGGTCAGACCGTTGCGCAAAAGCCGTATGACGGCGTCGACGGCGATATCTGGAGCTTCGAGAGCAAGTAGGTCGAAGGCCGTCCGTGCGGCCGTTGGAACTGCGAAGCCGCCGAGTTCGAAGGTATCGTCATTTTCGAGCTGGGCGCGGTAGACGACGGTGTGGTGACGGCTTGTAGGATGTGCGGCGCATAGGCGCACGAGCCGGGAGGGCGGCCACCAACCCGTGTGGATCCAAGCAGCCGTCAAGGTAGTGGGAGTTGATCCTCGGGGCAGCAAGGGGCATACGAGCGCCGACCGCATCGCGGGCGTTGCGGCGAGATCCGCGGCGACAATCAGCCCAGGGGCGTATTCGACGGCCAGATTCTCGCGAACGAGCGTTTGGCTGTCATGGGGCAGCTGTGCGGGCCTCCATGTATTCATGAAATCGTTCTACAGGAAATGAACTGTGCGCTGCAGTTCCCGACGCCGATCTGGGGATATCTTCATTGGCCTAATTGGCCTACGGGCGTAGGCGAGCTATCCAAGAGGGAATTTGGCCATCAGTGGCAGTATTGCTCACAGCTCACGGTCACGGACTTAGCCAGAGACAGGCTCGCGGAAATGGCCTAGGGACAGAACGATCAAGCCGAGAAGACTGTATGAGAGATTCCTCAAAGGTCGGAATTGACCTGGTCCAGCCAGGCTTGTCTGGCTGCACGCGCCTCGGTCAGCTCTTTGAGCTTAGATTCGTCTCCAGCTTCCTTTGTGGCAGCTATCTCCTCATCAAGCTCGGCGATGAGAGCTTCGAGTTGAGCGGCCATTCCCGTTGACCGCTTTTTCTTCTCGGGATCGGTCCGCCGCCACTGTTCGTCTTCGGCGCGCCGAATCTCGTCGGCAATCTGTCTCATGCGCCCCTCGACTCGGGGATAGTCGGAACGAGGCACCATGCCAATGGCCTCCCAGCGTTCCCCGATCGCCCTATAGGCGGCGCGGGCGGCGTCAAGATCGTCAATGGGAAGGAGCGCTTCGGCCTCCGTGAGCAATTCGAGCTTCGCGGCAAGGTTCTTCGCCAGTTCCTCGTCTACTGCGGCATGGTGCGCTGAACGCGCGGAAAAGAAAACCTCGCGAGCGGCGATGAAACGTTCCCAAAGCTTGTCGTCGACGCGTTTGGAGCAACGGCCCGCCGCCTTCCATTCGTCCATGAGCCGGCGCATTTCATTGCTGGTCTCACGCCAGTTTGTGGAGTGTGCGATTGCCTCGACCTGCGCGATCAGCCGTTCTTTTGTGGCTACGACCTGCGCGCGTTGCTTGTCTTGATTGGAAAAGAAGGCTCGTCGAGCGTCCTCGAAGACCTTGCGGGAATGGGTCAAGCGCTTCCACAGGGCATCGCTTGTCGTCCTGTCTATACGCGGCCCGTTCTTCTGGGCATGCTTCCAGCGATCGATCAGATCGAGGAGCTCCTTGCGCGTATCGCGCCAGTTGATGGGGGTGTTGACCGACGCCGCAATGGCTTCGGCGCGTTCGACAAGCGCTTCGCGTTGGGCTAGCGCCTCGGCTTTGGCTTCCTGCCGTTTGGCGCGGTACTGAGCGCGAAGTTCGACAATCCGGGAAGAAAGCTCCGCCGAACGGCTACGCAACGCATCAACGTCGCCGATCACCGAAGGTTCGATGAGCTGCTTGTCGAATGCCTTCAAGGCCGAAGCCGATTCATCCGGATTGACGGTTTCTAGCCTTGCCTCAATGAGATCGAGCTGAGCTTTCAGATCGAGGTAACGCCGGACGTAGATGGCCAATGCATCCTTCTTCGAACCCTGTGCGGCATACTGCCCCACGATTCGTTCGCCCTCGCCCGAGCGCAACCAAACATTCCCTTCGTCGTCGACCCGGCCCCATTCCGCCGCCTCAGCCGCAGCGGCGTTACCCTGCGAAAAGGCAGGATTGGCGCCCGCAGTAGGGTGAGGTTTCGGAATCGGACGCGGCACGGGCTTGGGCGTTGCAGGCTTGGTCGGCTCGGTCATAGAAGCTCCTCGGGCAGACGGCGTGATCCACGCCGTAAGAACAGCGTTGTAGAAGACATTGTAGAGCCAAATCTCATGGGGACGCCGGGCTGTCCACCCCGTGAACGGTAGCTCTCCCGTCGACATGGAAGCCGCAAAAACGATAGCGTACAACCATGATCTTTCTGCGCTACAACAGGACTCTCATCGAGGCGAATTGCTATGTTCTCGCCGATTCGGAGCACAGGGTCGCGCTTGTCGTGGACCCGGGCGCCGGGGCCGCGGCATGGATAGAAGAAACCCTCGCTTCCCGGCGGTTGCGCCTCGGCGCCGTGTTGTGCACGCACGGACACATCGACCACGTGTGGGATGCGGGCCTGATATCCGGTGATGCTCCAGTTTATGTTCCCGCCCCGGACCTGTACAGAATGGAAGACCCCGCAGCCATGGGGCCGGCTGCTGCGCGAATGTTCCCGGAAGCTACCGGGCACCCGTGGATAAAACCGACGGGAACTGCCGCCCTTCCCGGACCGTTCTTCGAGGGAGAAGGAGCTCAGATCGTCCCGGGCCTCGCTATCCGCGCGATCCCGGCTCCCGGTCACACGGAAGGATCGAGCGTCTTCCTTCTGACGGGGAAGATCGATGCGGATCGCGAATCCGTCGTCTTTCCTGAGGGGACCTATGGCGAGAGTCTCATGCTCGGTGGAGACGTCCTCTTCCGCGACGGCGTTGGGCGCACCGACCTTCCCGGCGGCGATCCGGTCGCCGCTTCAGAGTCGCTTCGAACGCTCGCCTCGGCTATAGATCCGGCGACGATCTTCTTTCCGGGGCACGGCCCCTCTTCGACGGTGGGCCGAGAGAAAGAGCATTCGTACTATCTGAGGCTGGCGATCGACGGCGAAACTGCCTGAGATCAGCCTCGATTCGCGGCCTTTTGTATCGGTCATTCGCCCGGATGACGGG
>CAUSGP010000164.1:0-5642 GCA_963531075.1 uncultured Actinomycetaceae bacterium
GGGAATCCCAGCCGATTTCGCCGCCTCATTGGCTCTTTCGGTCGAGGCGATGTCCAGCGCCACAGGTTTCTCGCAGAAGATGGGGACTCCAAGGCCAACGGCGGTTTCAATGTCCATTGCATGCGCATCGGTCGGCGTGGCGATGACGATGCCGTCAAGATCCCTCGAAACGAAGAAATCCTCGACCGAGCGAACCTCGGCGCCTAATTCGTCCCTTGCGAGCTTGGCCCTTTCAGTATCGAGATCGGCGACGATAAGCCGTTCGACTTTCGGTTTGAGGATTCTCGCATGCATGATTCCGATCCGCCCGACTCCGAGCAAACCAATGCGAGGTTTGGCCATGTCATTCCCCTTTTGCTTCATTGCGATCTGACACCAAAGCCGTAACTTCTGGGTACGTGAGCGCGGCTGCACGCAACCGGTACGGATCCAAGGCTACCCCACAAAAGTCGGCCCGAACGGCGGTGAAGCGGATCTGACCTTGACACTTAACTGGCTATGTGGTTAATTAGTTATGTAAGTAACCACCACACCTAGAGAGTTGAGGCAATGCGTTTTTCCGATTCGCAGCCCATCTACCTGCAGATTGCAAACAATGTCCGCAAAAGCATCCTTACGGGCGCTCTATCGGCGGGAGATCAACTCATGTCGACAACACAGTACGCAACCACCTACCGGATCAACCCAGCCACGGCTAACAAAGCCTTCGCACTGCTCGTTGATGACGGTCTCGTCGAAAAACGTCGCGGAATCGGCATGTTCGTCAAGGAGGGAGCGCACGAGCGCCTTTTAGAGGCCGGACGAACGGCATACGCCGACGAAACCCTGGCCCCCGCTCTCGCCGAAGGCATCGCTCTGGGCCTTTCATCTCCAGAGATTCTCCACATGGCCAAAAGCAGCCTCGCCAAACTCGCAAAGGAGAAATAATGACACCCCTCAGCATCGACGTCGCCGATCTGACTTTCCACTACGAATTACACTCGCAAAAAGCCGTTGACCACGTGTCTTTCAATGTGGCCCCAGGATCGATCACCGGCCTTTTCGGACGAAACGGCTCGGGAAAGTCCACCGTCTCCATGCTCGCAGCAGGCCTTTTGCATCCAACTTCGGGAACGGTCGAAGTGGGCGGGCAAACCGTCTATGAGAATGCGGATCTCATGGCAAGTATCTGCTACATCAGTGATTCGACCCCCGTCTTCGAAGACCAGAAGGCATCGAGAACGCTCGAGCTGTGGAAGGCATCGCGCCCCTGTTGGGACGTAGACTACGCCAAAGAACTTCTCGACATGTTCAAGATCGACCCCAAGAAGCGGCCCTCGCGCCTATCGCGCGGCCAACTTTCCAGCTTTTACGCCGTTCTCGGACTCGCCTCTCGTTGCCCAATCACGATATTTGATGAGGTCCACCTGGGAATGGATCCGGTCGCCAGGGAAATGTTCTACATGGCTCTGTTGGCAGACTACACAAAGCACCCCCGTACCTTCATCCTTTCCTCGCACCTCATTGAGGAAATCGAAGACCTCCTGGATTCAGTCATCCTGATGGACGAAGGAAAAATCATTGAGGGTGGCGACGTCGACGAGGTGCGCTCCCGCCATTCTGATGAGGACAAAGTGGCACACCTAAACGAAATCCTCGTGAAGATGACACTTTCTTCGAACGATGCCGAACATATGAACGTGCAGAAGGGAAGCAAAATATGAGTACTGAAATCCCAAAAGCAAAGAGCGTCACGCCCGCAACATCCGTTGGTCGCATCATCCTCAGACGTCAGCTTCGTCCCATACCGATATTGGTGGTGACGGGCGTGATTCTAGGAATTCTCACCGTGGCGGCCATTCACCTCCTCCACGGACAAGAACACGAGATTGTCGACAAAAATGGAAACATCGAGATTACGGGCGATGGAAGTCCGATAAGTATCGGGGGCAACGAGTCCGGCCCAGAGACACTCCATAACCATCTCTCCTATCTGAAGAATGTCCCCTTTGCGTTGATCGTTACCGCCACCTTATTCTGCGTTCTCTTGGTGGGAGCGGCAGTATGCGGCGCCGTCAGCGCATGCAGAACGCGCGCCTACCTGAGCGCGGGAGTCCAACGCCGCAGCATATTCGGCGCTCACATCAAGGCTTTCGGCATTGGCGTGGCATTTTCCGCGGCGTTCATTGCAACCGGAATCGCCATCCACGGAATCGTATCCGGCGACTTTTCGGGCAGATTCAAACTGATCGAAGAGCATATCGGCATGAAAATCGAGACTCCCATGAACAACCTTTGGCTTTTGGTACTTGCTGCCACGATTGCGATAGCAAGCGCATACGTTACCACCTACGCGGTTGCTATGCTCTTCGTCCGCTTTCCCTGGTACCTCGCCGGTGGGGCGATCCTCGTCACTTCGCTGCTATGGTCGGGGATTTCGTGGGCACTGAAGACGGCGACGAATCAGCATTTCACGGTCAATGGCCCCAGGTACGAAGGGATTCTTGATCAGCGGCACATATCGGCCTACCAGTTGATTATCGAACTCATCTTCATTATTTTCTTCACCTCTATCGCGTGGTTGTGCATGCGAAGAATTCAAGCTCGCCGTTGACCGCTCCGACGAGTATCGACCCGTGCCGATAGACATCAATCGCCTCGGGGGCCTCAACTCCCTCGGCGGCGTCGCCTCCTCAGCGGACGTCGATAAAACTCAATACGACTTGTTGAGTCTCACCAAGCAAGCTTTCGTGAGTCTCACCAAGCCTTCGTGAATGAAGATGAACCCAGAAGAGCACTTCACGCAGTGCCCTTCTAACATCAGAGCGGACTCGGCCGGATGCGAGCGAGATTTGTATCCGGCCGAGCGCCGTCACGCGGCAAAAGTTGGTGGTAAGACGACGTTGAGATATCCACATCCGGCAAGGATGTCTTTAATACTTTTAAAATAATTTTAAGAACAATAAAAAAGCGTATACAGACTCCAATTTCACTCATTTACTAGCCATGGCTAAATTAGAAAAGCGATCACTTTATTGCGACAATTAGGACTAATGACCTGTACTTTGTGCGAAAATACGACGCAAAGTAAAGGTATGGCACGGCGGGTAGCTCGGGGACCGCGTGGAGTGCGCGGACAGGTACGATCGCGACTCATGGCTGTTGCGCGCGAGCAGTTCTCCACTCGCGAGTTCAGCTCTGTGACCGTGCGTGGAATCGCCGAAGAGGCGGGAGTCGACCCTAGCCTTGTCTCCTACTATTTCGGTGGAAAATCCGGACTTTTGCGGGCGGCCATGTCTCTGCCGGCGGATCCGGTTGCCGCGGCGCTCAAATCGATGACGCCCCTCGCCGGTGCGGGCAACCGGGTTTTGACCGTCATTCTCACCCTGTGGGAAGAAACGAACGCCAATCATGCTGCGCGCGTCCTCATTCATCAGCTCCTCAGCTCCGAAGAGACGATGTACGTCTTCAGAACGTGGATCGACGACACCGTGGTCACCCCGGTGTCCGAGAAATTGAACGGCCCGCTTGAACGAACGAGGGCGGCGGCCGGCGTCGGGGTTGTTGTAGGAGTGCTCCTCAACCGATACATTGCGGGCATTGAGCCCATCGCATCCGCATCGATCGAAGACTCCGTAGAGGTCTACGGCCCTTGTCTGCAATACCTTTTCACCCCTGAAGCCTTCAGATCTGAATCCTCGATCCCCCATCCGCCACACGATCGACCTTCGCCATGTAACGATGAGCCTCCACGGCCTGCTGACCAGTCCCCGACGCAGACGTATCAGCGCCTTCCACAAGTGGTTCCGTCATCGGAAAAGATGACGTTCAGCGAAGAATCGACACCACTCCAAAACGCACGGTCCCGAATTTCTCGACAGTCGCAAGGGAGCCAGATCGTCTCGCACAGTCTGGAAATGCCTCAAGATCCATCATTCCCCCAAAATCCTAAACTCTGGCCGTTCTGACGAAAAGACTCAAGGGCAACCCGGAATGGGCATAAACAAGGTGAGGGCGGCGCGTCAATCCGCGTAAAACCACCGAAAATTCGTCGTGGACCTTAAGCAGACCGAGAGCGAACTTCCGTCTATCCATCTTCGCGACCAGCATTAGTGTCGGATCCGTCTGGCAAACTTGTATCATGCAGAACTTCTACTCGATCTACTCGCAGGGTTTCGCACGGGTGGCGGCGTGCACGCTTCCAGCCGCCATGGGCGACCCTCGCGAGAATGCCCGACGGACGGCCGAACTCGCCCGCGACTGCGCTCACAAGGGCGTTGCCATCGCAGTTTTCCCCGAGTTGGGGCTGACGGGATACTCCATCGACGATCTTCTGCTTCAGGACACCCTCTTGGACGCCACACTCCAAGCGATCGAAGATCTTCGAGTCGCATCGGCGACGATTGCGCCGGTGATCGTCGCCGGCGCCCCCGTGGTCCACCACAATCGGATATTCAACTGCGCGGTAGTCATACACCGAGGACGCATCCTCGGGGTCGTTCCCAAGTCCTATCTCCCCAACTATCGTGAGTTCTACGAGAAGCGCCACTTCGCCTCGGGCGAGCAAAGCACGGGCGAGAGAATCGCACTGCCGGGAGTGACTATTGTGGACCCGCTTCTCGCCGCAGATGCCGACGCCACAAGCATGGCGAGCAGCTTTGCCGAGCAGTTCGCGGATCTTGACGCATATGGCGTACCGCCCGAAACCGTCCCCTTTGGGCCGGATCTCCTTTTCACGGCAAACGACGTACGAGGGCTGACATTCCACGTCGAAATATGCGAGGACATGTGGGTTCCCGTTCCCCCCTCGGCTCGTGCGGCACTCGCCGGGGCAACCGTACTCGTCAACCTGTCCGGCTCGCCCATCACAGTGGGACGGGCCTCCGACCGCGAACTGCTCATCCAATCGGCTTCCTCGCGCTGCAATGCCGCCTACGTTTACGCCGCCAATGGCGAGGGGGAAAGCTCGACAGATCTCGCCTGGGACGGTCAAACGGCCATCTACGAGTTAGGGAGAAAGCTCGCTTCGGGTCCGCACTTCGCCGACGGCGCGCACGCAACAATGGCCGACGTCGATCTCGACTTATTGCGCCAAGAAAGATATCGCCAAGGCAGTTTCGACGACAACAGGCGAGCACTGGGAATCGAGCGAGACGACAACTCTTGGGCCGAGACGCCGGATTGCCGCGACGGTTTCAGAACCATGCACTTCACGCTCAGCCCGCCAATCGACGACGTCGGCTTCATGCGACCGACCCATCGTTTTCCCTTCGTTCCCGAAGACAGCACGAGGCTTCACCAGGACTGCTACGAGGCGTACAACATCCAGGTTTCCGCGCTGTGCCAACGGCTGAGGGCCATTGGCCAGCCCAAGATCGTCATAGGTGTCTCCGGTGGGCTCGACTCGACGCACGCGCTCATCGTCGCCGCCAAAGCCATGGATCAGCTCGGGCGCCCGCGCAGCGACATCCTGGCCTACACACTCCCGGGTTTTGCGACGTCCCAGCGCACGAAAGCCAACGCTTACGCCTTGGGGAAAAGCCTGGGAGTGAGCTTTTCCGAAATCGACATCCGCCCGGCCGCCCGCCAAATGCTTACAGCAAGGATTATTCCTTTTGCCAGGGGGGAGAAAATTTAGGCGGCACCCTCGGAAACCGCCCGGC
>CAUSGP010000165.1:0-5638 GCA_963531075.1 uncultured Actinomycetaceae bacterium
CGCCAGCGACGTCAAAGCCGTCCTCATGCAAAGCGGGTGGCGAGAAGAGCCTCCTGAAGGGGCCGGTGCCGCACGTGAAAGATGGTCCGCCCTTGCGGCCCTGCTCAAAATGGCTGAAGAAATGGAACGGGCTCGCGGCGCCGGCATGGCCGAATTCGTCGCAGAACTTGAAGAACGAGCCCAGATCCAGGCTGCTCCGGACACCGACGCTGTGACGTTGGCCTCCTTGCATTCGGCCAAAGGCCTCGAATGGCATGCCGTCTTCCTCGTTGGCATGAGCGAAGGTCTCATGCCCATCTCCCTGGCCAAAGGCGAAGAGGCCATAGCTGAGGAACGGCGGCTGATGTACGTGGGCATCACCCGGGCCAAACAGCATCTTCACATCTCCTACGCCAAAGGCAACGGGCAGCGGTCCGCTCGCAAAGTTTCGCGTTTTCTTCACAACCTATGGCCGCGTCCAGACGAGCCCGTTTCCCGTGCCACGAGCTACCGGGAGCGCAAAGCGGCTGCCGCGCAACGCTTCGCCGTGGAGCATCAAGAGGACATTCCGCTCTACGAAGCACTTGTAGCCTGGAGGCTTGATGCCTCGAAGCGCACCGGTAAACCCGCTTATGTCATCCTGCATGATTCGACGCTTCGAGCTATCGCGGTTGCCAAGCCTTCAACCTTGGCCCAGTTGGGGAAGATTCGCGGCATAGGAGCCTCAAAACTTGCCGAGTGGGGGGAGGAGATCCTCGGGATTGTCGGTCAAACGTAATCCGCCCTCGACGCTGTTGAGGAAGGCATCGCTTTTTCTAATGCGATGCAAGAGAAGTGAGTGTGCGCTGCACGGGCACGCCGGATGCGCGACGACGGCCACTTGGCGCGGCGCAGCCGACCCGGCAGGAACCCTCCACTGGGTCTCCCGCAAACTGTTGCCGTCGCCGGCCAAAAAACTGAGAATGCCGCGAACCGCCAAATCGCATGCCAAATTTCTTGCATTCGCCTGGGCGGCTATAGGCTTGGCGAAAAGCGCCTGAGGGGTGAGATTGAACCAAGCAGGATCCGCCTCATATCGCGTCTCCTGCACGCAACCGGCGCAGGCATTCTCACCCGGCTCGACCAGTGGCCCCACACAGATATCGACTTCCTCCACCCAAGCCAAAAGATGGGGAATGCCTTGCCCGCATAGGTCTCCTGTTGCGGCAGGATCGATGAGGCGCGAACCGGTGACGACAGCCAAATCCGGCTCACCGCTTGTACGCACGTCGACGCGTACGGAACGCAGCGCCGTCAACAGCGCTTGGCCGCGCGGGAGCCCCAGCCATCGCACAAGAGCAGGATGATCGTTGGGACCGACAACCCCCGTACTCGCGTCGAAAACGACGGATCCCACACCAGCCTCCGCCAAAGCAAGCGCGATAGCGACGCCCAAAGCATCGAGATTTGTCAACCGGACGCACGTTTCGCTCAAATCTGGTTGAGGGACGTCAAGGACGGCAGCGCGATCAAGCATATCCAGTATTTCGGCGCGGCGCGAGGCTGAAATGTGCAATTTGTGCGCCGATGCATCGAGTTCGGTTTCAGACAGCGGGCGGGAGAGGGCCGCAACGAAGTCCTGCTCCACCCGTGTGAGCCCACTGATCGTCACGCCCGTTCGCGGATCGAGCCCGATTTGCAGAGTCTCCCGATCGCGCCAGAACACACCGAGGCCTTCGCGTATATGAAAGACCCTGTCCATAGCTTCACAGTAGCGTTTTGCCGCATGGCTCATCAAAGTTATGCACAGGCACCGGCTTGCACGTCAAAATTGTATGTAAAAGCCGCAGATGCGCCTGCCAAAAGCATGCGCCACAAAGGAATTTACTTGGAATCCGTGGGCGATTCGTCGTCGCCCAAAAGCTCGGCGAGGAAGGCGTCCAGTTCCTCAGCCACGGCCGGCGACGGGCCAGAGGAGTCGAAAAAGGAATCGGGATCTTCCATGGCTGCTACGGTCGGCAGTAAGTCGGGGTGTTTCCACAGTCCGTCGCGACCTTCGATGCCCAGCTTTGCATAGGCGATCTCCCAGAAACGCTGAGCCTCGCGGTTGGCACGCGGCTGGATTTGAAGCCCGACAAGCGGGCCGAAAACCCGTTGGGCCGGCGAGCTGATTGCCGCCCGGCGCCCAAACATTTCGCCGAGCGCCACGGCGTGTGGAAGCTGTGCGGATGCGACCTGAAGGGAGACGGCGCTCACCCATCCCTCGACGAGGGAAAGTAGATGTTGCAACTGCGCCAATGCGGCGGCTTGGCTTTCCGTCGGCTCGCTTGCAAAAACCTTCGAAAGGTCGAATTCCTGAAGCTTCTGAGGGTCGAAGCCCGCTTCGCGAACCTGTTCTTCCATTGAGCCCATGTCGATTTGGATCTCGCGTGCATAGGCGGCTACCGCGTCCAGAACTCGTGGGCGTAGCCACGGCACCTTCGAATATAGGCGCGCAACCGCTTGCTCCCGTATTGCTACAAATATGCGAACCTCGTCTTCAGGCGCGTCAAGCCCCTCGGCGAAACTGGAGATGTTGGCGGGAACAAGGGCTGCCGTGTGGCCTTCGACCAAAGGCAAGCCAGCGTCGGCAGTGCCAAAGCACACCGTCGAGAGCTCGGCCATGCCACGTCCGTATTGCAGACCCATGACGGCCGAAATGAGATTGCGCATTCCAGGGAGAGTCTCGGTATCGCCCAGGGCCGGGCGGAATTCCTCGGGAATATTGTCTAGTTGCGCCACGATGGCCTGAATGAAGGCCCGTGCGATGTTTTCGGCCACAGGCTCGGTCAACCGTTTGAACGTCGGAAGCGAATGCGCAAGCCAGTCGAGGCGGCTCCACGCCTGATTCGGGCCGGTGCACGGGTCGACGTCGACGGCGGGATCCAGCCAAAGAGATGCCACGGAGAGGGCTTCGCGCGCGTGTTCGCCTTCCGCCGAACTCACGGAATCGTAGTGCTCGCTTTGGATCTGGTAACGGGCCGCCTTCTCGGCAATGCTCCAATCGACGGGTCCGTCGCCGGACGAACCGAGCATCGACCGCACCTGGTCCATGACGGCGGTGACGTCTAGATTTTGCATGCCTTCCAAGGCTGCCGAGGGATTCATCCCGGAGGCGCGCATTTGCTCTATGACGCGCTCGGCGGCCTCGTCTCCCATGACGGCTCGGAGCATTTCCTCCCACCGGTCAGGGTCTTGCGGCAGTTCGTTCTCGCTCACTTTGATACCTCTCGTCTTCCTGCCATAAGTTTATTTGTTCGACCCCGGTGAGGGGGCGACTGTCCGCCGAGGGCTAAGAGGTCGGGTCAAGAGGCCAAGAGGCCGGGTCAAGGTGACCATCGAGTGTGCGACGTCGGCCATTCTATTTCCGTCTGTTGTGCGCGTCGGGGGTTCATCGTGCCTGATAGGGGAGTGAATTCAACGCGCAGACGCCTCGTTTCAGGCGGAGCTTTCGGTTTGCTCGCGGTGATCGGGCTTGTCATGCCCAGTGCATTTGTCGTGGAGACGGCAGGGCCGGCCATCGATGTGACTGGAAAATACGACGGCACTCAGCTCGTAAAGCTTTCGGGCGCCGCAACCTACTCGACGTCGACGAAGCTCTTTATGACGACGGTCTCCTCCTATGGCACCGCGGACAACGGGGTTCCCTCGGCGCAAGTTTTCGCCTCGCTCTTCTCGCGGGACATGCAGTCGGTCCCAGTTCGAGCTCTCTATTCGAAAGATGAGTCCTCCGGCGATGTCGATCGCCGTAATGCCGCGCTCATGACGGATTCTCAGGACACCGCCGCCGTAGTCGCCCTCGGGAAAGCCGGACGGACGGTCAAAATGAAACTGGTGGTCGCCGGAGCGCCGAAGGGCTCGCACGCGGCCGGAAAACTCTCGAAGGGAGACGTGCTGACTTCGATTTCGGTCGCCGGCAAGACCACGAAGCTTGAGACATACTCCGATCTGTCCCGGGGGCTTGCGAAGACGGCACCGGGAACGAAAGTGACGATTGGATTCACTCGCAAGGGCGAGGAAAAGACGGTTGAAGTGACCACGGTGGCGAATAACGCTGACCAAACCGGTTGGACTCGCCCAGGGTCAAGGCTCGGCGTCTATCTTTCCCCCAAAGACTTTAAGTACCCGGTAAAAGTTAAATATGGCGTGGAGAACATAGGCGGGCCGTCTGCGGGAATGATGTTCAGCCTCGCCATCTATGACAGTCTCACTCCGGGTTCGCTTGGCGGTGACAAGGCCATCGCCGGAACCGGAACGATCTCGATGTCAGGTGAAGTCGGCCCCATCGGGGGCATTCAGCACAAACTCGTTGGCGCATCGCAAAAAGGGGCGAAATACTTCGTGGCGCCCGCCGAGAATTGCGCCGAGACGATCGGATACGAACCCGAAGGGATGCCGGTGTATGCCGTGCGCACTTTCGACGAAGCCGTCACGGCCGTAAAGGCGATCGGTGAGGGGAAGACGTCGAATTTGCGGACGTGCCGTGACATTGTGAACGCATCTAAAAAGAAGTGAACGCACCCAAAAAGAAATAGTGACGTTCCGAGTGATGACTCGAGCCCGAGAGCGATGACCCGGGCCTGAGGGCTTCGAACGTCGAATTGGGGGGCCAAACGGCGAATAAATGACCGAGTGCCGAACCCTACGCGTGTCGATTTGAAACCGAGCACCGATCCATGTGGGGCCAACCTCTCCGGGGTGGCCTCCTCACTTATCCCTGACCCGAGCACCGATCCATGTGGGGCCAACCGCCTGTAGTGGCTAGGCGCCGATTTAGGCGAAATGCAATCGACGATTCGAGCGGAGAGCAAGCTGCGAATCGAACCGGATCAGTCGGCGAATGTCGCGGCGAGTGCTTCGACCATCTCGGGAACGAGGTCGACCCCCGAGATCACTTCGGCATCGGAATCATGTGACCGCAGCCGCAGTGTGCACCAGTTGGCGCCTGTGCGCATAACCCCCACGACCATTCTGATATCCTCGCGGCGTGGGTCGTTGGCCACGAAACGCTGTGCTTCCTCAAGATCGTCGGGTATCTCCTCCTCCGCTTCGGGTGGAAGCGTGACGCGTTCGAGACATATCGCCGCTCCGTCGACGACTTCGGGCCACGCGATCCTGGCCAGCAACTCTTCGACCGAGTTGGATTCCGGCAATCCTTCTTGTTCGATGGACAATAGGCCGGTGGCGTCGCCGGGCAGTTGCTCGGCGAGTTCGGGGTTGGCGCTGATCGCTGTGTTTGCATCCACGAGGGAGAAGATGCGAATCGGCCCATCCCATCCGTCGCGGGCGACGTAAGCGTCGATCTCTCTTACGGCTTGTTCTATTTGTTGTTCTACTTGGCTCACGCCACAAGTGTGCCACGGGAGGTTCAAGGCCCGTAAAAGTTCCACGATGCCGAATGTTCGCTGCGGGCGTGGAGTGCTTTTTCGTGGTCACGCGCGCCTCAGAGAGTCGATTTCGCGATACGATCACGACTTTTCCCGGTATTGCGAGCTTCTTTCATCATTCAGGCGTATGGGGAGGGTCTTGTTTCCCCTTTTTCTTGTGCCGGGTGTCTGGGAATATCGCCGCGCATCGGTTACTTTTGGAGTAGCGCGGTCAACCGGCCGCGTAGTCGAAATACGTGAGGCGCCGTTGTCCG
>CAUSGP010000166.1:0-5595 GCA_963531075.1 uncultured Actinomycetaceae bacterium
GTGGGGGAGCGCGAGCCGGGCGACGAAGAGTTCCTTCTGGCGCGGGTCGGATCTGCCAGTCAGCCTTTCACCCTGGAGTACGTCAAGGCCGAGGAATCGGCCGTCGCCGAGGCCGATCCGGTGGCAGAATCGGCTTTGGCCCAGTTCGAGGCGATTTACAAAGGCCTCGAGAACCTGCCCCTGGGCGTCAACCTTTCGACGATCGCCCACCTTCAGCTCATCGGTAACTCGCCCGAGACAGCGCGAGCCATCGCGCGTTCGGTTCTGGTTCAGGTCGCGACCTTCACGAAGGCTTCCGACGTCCGCATCGCGGTGCTCACCACCGAGGCCCACTGGGACGAGTGGGATTGGGTTAAGTGGCTTCCCCACGCGGCGTCGGACCGAATCTTCGATTCCATCGGCCCCGCCCGCATGATCGATGTCGACCCGACGAACCTCATGGACCTTCTGCCCGACGGACTCGTCGATCGCCCGCGTTTCGTCTCCGATCAGGGGACGAACGAGCTTCCCCACCTCGTCATCGTCAACGACGGGGTGCGCATTCCCTCGGATCACCCGATCATCACCGAAGACGGCGTTTTGGGCGTCACCGTCATCGAGATTCCGGGCAATTGGGAATCGCTGACGGACAACAACACCGTGCGCGTGCGGCTCGCCGATAGCGAGACGCTTTCACTCTTGCAGATCGGCTTTGAGCCCGTTGAAGGGGTTCCGAACGGGATTTCCATCGTTCAAGCCGAGGCGGCAGCCCGGCGTCTGGCCACGCAGGCCCTTCTCCAGTCCGACGCCGCGGCGTCGGGTAACGCGATAGACGCGCCCGGGGAGGCCTCCGCCGAGCTCGTCGACCTGCTGGGGCTGGGCGACGTCCGGGATCTCGACACCGCCGTTGCATGGAAGCCGCGCCTGGAGCGCGACCGCCTGCGCGTGCCCATCGGCCTGACTCCCGAGCATAAGACGGTCTACCTGGACATTAAAGAGTCGGCGCTCAACGGAATGGGACCGCACGGCCTTATCATCGGCGCGACCGGTTCGGGAAAATCCGAGGTGCTGCGAACCCTCGTTCTCGCCTTGGCCATGGCGCATTCTTCCGAAGAGCTCAACTTCGTTCTCATCGACTTCAAAGGCGGCGCGACCTTCGCCGGCATGGCGAAGATGCCGCACGTTTCGGCGATCATCACCAACCTCGGCGATGACCTCTCGCTCGTCGACCGCATGGAGGACGCCCTGCGCGGTGAGATGAACCGGCGCCAGGAACTTCTTCGGGCCGCCGGTAACTTCAAGAACATCCACGATTACGAGCGCGCGCGAAAGAACGGGCGAGACGAACTCGTCCCGCTTCCCGCGCTGCTTGTCGTAGCTGACGAGTTCTCCGAATTGCTCGCGGAAAAGCCCGACTTCGTTGACATGTTCAACCAGATCGGTCGCCTCGGACGATCTCTGGGCGTCCACCTGCTCCTTTCGTCTCAGCGCCTGGAAGAAGGCCGTTTGCGCGGTCTGCAGGAGCACCTGTCCTACCGCATCGGTTTGCGAACGTTCTCGGCTCAGGAATCCCGCGGCGTCATCGGAGGCTCCGAGGCTTACGAGCTGCCGGCCATACCCGGCATCGGATATCTCATACCAGTTGCCTGCAGCGGGCTCATCCGATTCCGCTCCTCGTAAGTTTCCGGGCCTCCGCCGAAGCGAACGGAGTTGAGCGCCGTCTTGGGCTCGGCCGAGGTTCAAGACGTCGAGATCTTCGATTTCACCGCCAGGCCCCTCCGCCTCGACACGGAAGAGGTCGAGGCGGTCGAAGAAGAGGAGACCGGCCCAGAAGAAGACGAGTTCGGCGATTCGGGCATCCCCGGAGTGCCGAACACGACCTTCGACATCGCCGTTGCCCGAATGGAGGGCAAGGGCCCCGACGCTCACCAGGTGTGGCTGCCGCCGCTGAACGTCCCCGCCACTCTCGACAGCCTCATGCCCGATCTGCGGGTTTCTCCCGTTCTGGGTTTGCATTCGCCGAAGTGGAGGGGCGCCGGTCAGTTCACGATCCCCGTGGGCGACGTCGACCGCCCCCTTGAGCAGCGCAGAGACACGCTGACCCTCGATCTTTCGGGCGCGGGCGGCCACCTTGCGATTGTCGGCGGGCCGCAGTCCGGAAAATCGACCTTCGCCCGAACCGTCGTGGGGGCCTTGGCGCTCACCCACACGCCGATCGAAGTGCAGATTTACGTCATGGACTTTGGCGGCGGAACCTTCGGAGGCATGAGGGACCTCGCGCACATGTCCGGCGTCGCTCTGCGCAGCGACGAGACGCGGGTGCGGCGCATGTTTGCTGAGATCAAGTCGATCATTGACGACCGCGAGAGGTTCTTTGCCGCTCAGGGAATCGAATCGATGGCAGCTTACCGCCGGATGCGGGCCGAAGGCAGGGTCGACGACGGATACGGCGACATCTTCCTAGTGATCGATGGATGGCAGGCGCTTCGATCCGATTTCGACGAACTGGAGCTGAGGCTGCAAGACCTCATTCCCCGCGGTCTCAATTTCGGTTTGCATGTTATTGCGACGGCGCTGCGCTGGATGAACTTCCGAACCGCGGTCAAGGACATGTTCGTGTCGCGTATCGAGCTGCGGTTGGGCGATGCCCTCGATTCGGAGATCGACAGGAAGATATCGAGAAATGTTCCTTCGGGCGCTCCCGGCCGCGGTCTGGAGATTGGCAAACACCACGTTCTCGGTGCTCTGCCGCGCGTCGACGCCGACCCCGATCCCGAAACCCTGGCCGAGGGCGTCAACGATTTCGTCACGAACGTCAACGAGCTGTGGAAGGGCAAACCGGGGCCGAAGCTGCGTGTGCTGCCCGATCGAGTGTCCATTGACGCGGTCCGCAAGGCCACGAGCGAAGATGACCCCAGGATTCTGCTGGGGCTGGGCGAGTCTCGCCTGGAGCCTTTTGGGATCGACTTCAATGCGAACCCCCATTTCTTCTTCTTCGGGGATCAGAAGACGGGAAAGACGGCGACCTTGCGTCTCATCTGCTCGGAGATCGCCCGCGTCTACACGCCGAAGCAAGCTCAGATTTTCGCCGTGGACTACCGCGGCTCGCTCCTCGGCGAGATGCCCGAAGGCTACGTTGGACGGCATTTGCGTAATGCCGCGGAGGCAACGGAACAGCTTAACGCGTTGGCCCAATTCCTCACGTCACGCATTCCGGGTTCGGATGTGACCGCCAAGCAGCTCCGCGAGCGCAGCTGGTGGACGGGGCCCGAGGCCTGGGTCATCGTCGACGATTACGATCTTGTCGATAATTCGCAGGGCAACCCGATCAAACCGCTCGTGCCCATGATGGCGCAGGCCCGCGACGTCGGCCTGCACGTCATCGTCGCTCGCCGCATGGGTGGCGCCAGCAGGGCGATTTACAGCTCCGCGGTGATTCAGGCCATGAACGACCTCGCTTCGCCCGCCATGATGCTTCCGGGCAACCCCGAGGAGGGCAACATCCTCGGAAGGATTCGCCCTCAGGCTGGCGTGCCGGGGCGCGGCCAGTTCCGCTCGCGTGAGGTCAATCGCGAGCTGGTCCAAGTTGCGTGGCTGGACCCGATGATCGCCTTCGAGTAAGACTGCCGCGTGCCGGCTTCCCGGGTGTGCCGCCGGAGCTCAGGCGACGCACAATCGCGTTGAAAATGCCGGAAATAACGGCGCCCCGGCGCGGGGCTCACCTCTGGCATTTTGGGCACCAAAAGAGGCGGCGTCCGGCCATCTCTTTCTCGGCGATCGCCGTTCCGCATCGCAAGCACGGCCTGCCCGTGCGATGGTAGACGGCGAAACGCTGGGCTTCCGCATCTTCTTCTTGCTCGTTTTCTTGCCCCGTGGCCGCCTTGACCGGTTCGGGGCGAAGGTCTTCGGGGACAGTTCGTATGACGCCGTCGGGGACATCTGCCTGCATCGTCGCTGCTAGATCGTCCCACAGGGCTCCGAGGCGAGTGGGGGAGACCCGGTTTCCGGGCCGCAACGGCGAGATGCCGACGCGGAACAGACAATCCGCGCGATAGATGTTCCCCGGCCCGGCGGCGACCGACTGATCGAGAATCAGCTGCCCCACGGGCGTTTTCCTTCCGCGTACGGCGCGTACGAAACGTTCGCGATCGCCCGGATCATTGCGCACCGGATCGGGGCCCAGCTTGGCGATGGCGGCGCGCACGCCCGGCCCGTCAAGGATTTCGCATCGCGACGGGCCGGTGAGATCGGCCGCGACCGAATCGCCAACCAGTCGCAGGCGAACCGTGCTCCCTTCGCCGAGGTTGATCGCGTGATGGTTGCCGCTGCGGATGCCCGCGCCCGCGATGGCCTCCGCATTCTCGCCCGTGAAATACCATCGACCGTAAAGGCCCAGGTGAATATGCAGCCAGACGGGCCCGTCGTCACCCAGCCATATCCCGTCGCTTGGCGCCGTTTCCTGCTCTTCCTCGGTGAAGGGCATGAAGAAATGCTTGCCCCAAGCCTCGGCGCGCCGGGCGACGAGCCCATTCAGGCGCCGCGCGCCGTCGATGAAGCGCCCTTGTGGCGAGGAGGCGCTCACAATTGAGCCTTCGAAGCGTTCGTTGATGAGCCGCGCGAGCCGGTGTATGGCTTGGCCTTCGGGCATTTTTATTCCTTTCCAGACGACGTCGAACATCCTACCCGCGAGGGAACACGTTCGCGGAACGCCCAATGTTCCACAGTGTGCGATGTCCGCGAGGTTATTTCACATTGTGGCAACTACGTCGCTATCGGCGAGTGATAGGTAGAGTCTCTAAATGTCGGCCGTTTCGAACGGTGCAGACCAACGTAGACAATCGCTCGATAGGAGTAATAATCATGATTCGACAACATGCGGCGAGGCGTGGCGGCTTTGTCAGGTGCACCGCCGCCCTGATGGTTGCGGCGAGCCTGTGCCTGACGTCGCTGGGCGCCTGCTCGACCAAGGCGAAGAAGGACGTCAAACCCACGACGGCGAGCCCTTCGACGTCGTCCACGTTCCGCGGCCCCAGGGTCGGGGCCGCCACGCAACTGCCGTTCTGGAATTTCCCGAAGAAGATGAGCGGTTGGAAGACGGATATGATCGAGCGGGAGGGGGAATCTCGCGCGATTAGTCGGAAGGGCTGCTATCTGGCGACGGGCCAGAAAATGATCAGCGGCACGCAGGGCAGCGACGAAGACGCATCGAAGAGCATTGCCGAACAGTTCTTCTCGCAGCTCTCGCAAAAAGCGAAGGGGCTGAACACCGAGCCTTCGGGCCGCACGAAGGTTCGCTCCGAGGATGGGTCGGAAGTGAACGGGGTCGCCATGACGGTGACGTATACCGGGGAGGACGGCAAGAACTATCGCGGGTGGTATTGGTTTCGCGTCTTCAGGTCTTTGACCACGCCGCTGTACATGCAAGTCAATTACACGTGCCCATCGTCGTCTTACTCGGAGCCTGAGTTGGCGCAAATCGTCGAAAAAAGCGGTCTTTCGCTGGGAGGAGACGTTCCGCAGAATTGATGGACTGGAGGCGGCAACGGCGGAACGTGACGCCGTCGGGAAAGTGTCGGCGTTCATGAGCTTCGCTATTAGTGGGTGAAAGTGCATAAT
>CAUSGP010000167.1:0-5489 GCA_963531075.1 uncultured Actinomycetaceae bacterium
GCACATCACGCCCCGAGTCCATTCGCGGAGCGGCAAGCAAAAGCGCGGAAACGAATTGCGAGGATTCAGACGCGTCAATCTCCACCCGGCCGCCTGTGGCCGCACCCGTGCCCTTGACAGTGAAGGGCACGCAGATCTGGTCCGAACCGGACGTGGCTTGTTCGACTCGCCCTCCCAGACGCTCGATCGCCCGGACCAGAGGCGCGATCGGGCGGGTGCGCGCGGCGGCGTCGCCGTCGAAAACCACGTCTCCATGCGCGAAAAGGGCGATCGGGGGAACGAAACGCATGACGGTGCCCGCAAGGCCGACGTCGACCCGCGCTCCGCGAAGCGGACCGGGCGTGACGGTTATCGAGGCGCCGTCGCCCTCAATTCCGACGCCCATGGCGGCAAGCGCGCCGGCCATGAGAGCGGTGTCTCGGGCGATCAACGGGTTCCTTATGATCGTCGGCTCCTCGCCCAGAGCGGCCAAAAGCAGGTAGCGATTCGTCAGCGACTTCGAACCGGGAATTCGCACGTGCGCTCGGATCGGCTCGGAGGATTGCGGCGCTAGCCACGCCCGCCGTTCGGATGTCATTGCGATTGGCTCGCTCGCGCGGCTTTGAGAGCCTTTTTATGACGACGATTCGCCTGACGGCGCCAGGAAAGCGAGGGCTTGCCGTCCCTGTCGGCAGCCGCGAGAAGGGCTCCACCGACGAGTCCGGCCGCACCGAGAAGACCTGACAGGTCCGCGAGTCGGTCTTTGCCTTTGCTCCGCCACACGGGATTGTTCGCCAGAGCGACGGGCACTTCCAAGGCGGCGAGGGCGGCTGCCGCTACGCGAGGAAACTTGCCCGTCGCCAGCCCGATCCCAGCGACGGTGAAGGCTGCGCCGAGGCCGCGTGCGGCCGAATCCGACGTCGTCTCGTCGAGATCCACGCCGACTTTCGAGGCGATGGGGGCTAGCCGTTCGGCGCGCTCGCGGTGAGCTTGCGGACGAAGAAGTGCATCGGCTCCCGCTGCGATGAACGGGGCGGCCAGAAGAGGCCGGGCAACGGTACGTAGAATACTCATGATTCTATTCCTACAGCATGAAGGCCCTTTCGCGCAGTAATTGCCCGGCTTGGCGGGATGGTTGCTCGATTTTGGGTGCTGGTGGTCGCCGGTTGTGGGCGTGGTGGCGCCTGGCTTGACGACGTGACTGCCGACCGGGCGCCACTGGTGTTGACCCGGAAACCGCTGGTTGTTGACCTGGAAGCTGCAGGTGCTTGCTTGGTTCACCGGCGCTGTATCGGCCCCTGCCAATAGCGGCTGAAGTGCCACTGACGGCCGTCTCGGTGCGGGAATGAAAACCGCCGGGAGGCGTTACATTCCATGCGGGAACAATCCCGCTACCCTAGGAGACGATGACTACCGAGACGACCATTCCAGAAGCTGAAGGATCCGGCGACGACCAATCGGCGGAGCTTGACCTTGCCCATGAAACTCGCGCAGAAAGGTCGCGGCGTTTCGAAAGCGAAGCTCTGCCTTTCCTTGATCAGCTTTACGGCGCTGCCATGAGGCTGACTCGAAATCCACAGGACGCGGAGGATCTGGTGCAAGAGACGTATGCGAAAGCCTTCGCGGCGTTTCACCAGTATCGGCCCGGCACCAATCTCAAAGCGTGGCTCTATCGAATTCTCAACAACACGTTCATTTCGAACTATCGGAAGGCTCAGCGCCAACATAAGCAGGCGGATGTCGCGGAAGTTGAGGATTGGCAGGAGTACGATGCCTCAATGCACGCCTCGCGGGGGCTCCAGTCCGCAGAGGCAGAGGCCATTGAAAATCTGCCTGATTCTGAGATTCGGGGCGCTCTGGCCCAGCTGCCGGAAGATCGTCGTCTCGCTGTCTATCTCGCCGACGTCGAAGGTTTCTCCTACCAGGAGATTGCCGAGATCATGGATACGCCGATAGGAACGGTTATGTCGCGTTTGCATCGCGGCAGGCGTCAATTGCGTGATCTCCTGACCGATTACGCACGAGATCTAGGGTATGGCAAGAAGGAGAGGAAATGAGAGGCGACGAGGAGATAGCAAAGGCCGTCGAAGAGTCCTTGATGGCGGAAGGCGCCCGCGGCAGGCGGCCGGAGGACGATAAGGACGATAGCCTCGAAGGTTCCCGCGGCAACGGCGACAATCCGTGCGGAGCATCGAACGGCCAGCGCCGCAGCTCGTGCGAAGAGGTGGCCGACCATCTTTTCGAGCTGCTTGACGCCCAAATGCCGCTCGAAGCCGCCGCGCGCCTGCGCCGTCACTGCGAGACCTGTCCCCACTGCTCCGAGTTGGCCGAGGCCGAAATTCACGTGCGCGAAATCGTCAAGAGGTCATGCTGCTCGGAGCCGGCGCCCGTCAGCCTTCGCGTGAGGGTGACGAATCAGATAGCCGTTTACAGATCAACAACGGCCTAAAACGAGGCTATAGGTTGGCGATGGGGCGGAGAGCCGCGGGCCCGAAGTCATGCCAGCTGCGACTTGCGGCTGGCGGCGCTTCTGGAGTGAGCGAAGGATGTGGCTTGCCCTTTTCTCGACCGTCATCTTCGCCCTTGATCGGGATTCTCGCCGGTGGAAACTTCCCAAAACTGTTTTCTTTAGCTGTTCCGTTTCCTCTTCAGCTGCTTTTCTCGAAGAAATGCTCGGAAAGATCCGAGAAGAGAAGCGTAGAGGCGGCGAAGACCGCTTGAAGGTCAAGCAGCGTGGCGTTGTCTTTTATGTTGTCGAGGCGGGGGTTGCTGGTGTCGATGCGTTTCGGGTCCTCGGATTCCCAGAGGATGGCCCCAATGTGCTGTTTCCCTTTGCTCAGACGGATGCCCTTTAATGAGCGTGGTTTGAGGGTGAGGTTCCTGTATTCTTCCTCCGTGAAACCTAATTCTAGAGATTCTGCCCTGACGCTTCGTTCATGTTTGCGCATGTGGCTGCATTCTCCGTGTTCCCAAACTTTCCCCAGATACCCTTGTGAGTCCGGGTATGATGTTCGATTCTTTTTGGCCAGTTTTGGGGTGTCAGAGCTCCGAACAATGGGAATGAACTCGCGCTTGTCGTCATCGTGCGCATATATCGTAAAACGAACTTCAGGCGACCATAGGCCAAGCTCTTCGGAAAGGTTAGTGCCTATGCCTTCAATTGCCTCGGAAAGAGCTTTTTGAGCAGTTGACTTTTGCTCCCTTGCCTTGTCCAGATCGATTAAAACCTGACGGAGGTTCTTCCCCCTTTTCTCCGACTGGATCTGTCCAATGATCGTCAAGGACGCACCGACGCCGAGGAAAAGCCACAAAAGGAGTGATGAGGTCGGGAAAATTGCGGCCACGGCCAACAGAACTGATCCTGTGGAAGTTAAGAAAGCTCCAAGGTGACTGTTTACCATCCGCGCAAAGCGGACTAAAAGCGGTTCGCGAGACACCTCCTCGCTCATGCCGGGACCAAGCTGATTCCGTCTTGTTCCAAGTTGTATTTGTCTTCTGAACGTGGAGTGTCGTCGTCGACGACATTTATGCCGACCGCTGAGGCCGAGTCGCTGATCAGCCGATCGGCTTGGCGCACGCTTTTTGATACAGGATCGCGAACGATGAGAGAGACGGTTATAATCGTCTCTCCTCGGGAGAAGTCGCGATACACGTTTCCTTCGACGATTTGGGAAAACTCGTCATTTTTGTTGTCGATGATGCTTCTAACGAGGTGAGAGCGAAATGCTTCGAACTTTTCCCTGCCCGAATCGGGGTCCATTACGGTGTCGATGAACTGGGCTTTCAGGCGACTCAGCGTTTCGGCCATCGTGGCGGTCCTTTCTCCTCGAGTGGTTCCAAGTCTATACGAGTCGGGATGCAGACGGGTGTGCAGAGTTCCGCTTGTGGACAACCCTCTCTTGTGGGCCGTTCTGTCCGTCCAAAGTAAGAAACTAGGGGTGTTTTGAGTGGGTTCCGCACCTTTTAAACCTTTTAAGGGTTTTCCTCCTAAGGGTGGTGAGCGCGCCCTTTGGTGCTCTCTTGTGCGCCCAGGTTCTTCGCGGCGGTGGGGCAAACAATTGTGCAGGTCTTTGAGTAATATGGGGACAAAAGGCGGAGGACGGGCACGTTTGAACGAGATGCGACGATTGACAGCCCTTCTATCCGACGGGGAGTCACCCGCCGCATTTGGCGGTTGGCCGGCGCGGTGGCGTATAGCGGCTGGGGACGTAGGCTGATACACTTTCGACCTGTCGTGTGCCTTTCGGGTGCACAATCGATTTGAGGAGCAACAATGAGCCGTCGCGGTCGCAAGCGTCGCTCGCGTGCGGGAAAGCCTGCCAATCACGGCAAGCGTCCCAACGCATGAGCGTCGGGCCCGGGTCGAGGATCCGGGCCCTTTCTATGCCTGAATTTTCCTCGTTTCGGAGGCTGCGCCGGGCGCGGCCGCGCTGTGGCAGTGAATTTGCGCGGCCGATTGCGGGGTGCGGTACACGGTATCTCGTCGCGCGGAACCAGTCGGGTGTTTGCCGCTTCCGATCGTGGGTGCGGTGTTTTCGGCTGGCGTTCGCGGAATTGGCTGCGTTTTTATTCGCCGCCCAGGGATTCTGCACGGTGTTTTCCTGTCGTTCGCCGAGTCTGAGTCGTGTTATTTGCCGTTCGCCGAGTCTGTGCCGTGCTTTTCTCCTGTTCGAGGAGTCCGCTGTGTGCGTCGGTGATAAATTCGGTCCATGGCCGTTGGACGATTGACGCAACTTGTTTTTGAGTGCGACGACGCCGTCGCGCTGGCGAGGTTCTGGCAGCAGGTTCTCGATCTTCCGGAGCCGCCGGAAAGGCGGGGACCTGTCGAGGGCGGTGGGGCTGAAAGCAGGTCTTTTGCCGGTGGGAGCGGTCGCGATCGGGAGGCAGGCGGTCGGACTTCCGTCGTCGGTGATGCGTGCGAATGGAGTGTTGTTGCCAGCGAAGAGCGGCCGGAGTGGGTGACCTTGGAGTGGGGCCCCGTCGGGAGATTCTCATTCCATCGCTGCCAGGGGTACGTGCCTCCGAGGTGGCCCGGAGGGTGCGGCGAACATCAAGTGCATTTCGATCTGCTGGTTGAGGATTTGGCAGAGGCCTGCGGCGTCGTCGAAAAGGCCGGCGGGCGCCCTCTCACGCCGATTCTCGATCCCGGACCTAAAGAATGGCGGATCTACGCCGATCCCGCAGGGCACCCCTTTTGCCTGGTGACCGTTCCTGAATAGAGCTGGTGGGCGTTGATTGAGAGCAAGACGCCCCATCGCGGCTTTGCAAATTTAGGTTTCGATATCATTTGTTCTATCGAAAATTAAAAAGCATCTAAAACGATAATTAAGAAGATTTTATCGAATAAAAAATTGAGATCGGACGTTGTTTCTGTAGAATAGTAGACGAAGGGGTGGAGGGCGAAAGGGGGTGAGGTTTTCGCGGGGAACGTTGATGTCATTCGTCGCTTCTTGTCGCTGCCCGAGTTGGAAGACGCGTTCACCACGCCGTTGAGGAGGAGTTTGTCGCAT
>CAUSGP010000168.1:0-5478 GCA_963531075.1 uncultured Actinomycetaceae bacterium
AGGGGGCGGGATACCCCAAACGAGAGCCGTGATGTCAATGCCCGGCGTCAGAACAGCCGGCTGATTGGCCTCGATTCGGCTGACGGCGTTCAGCATCAAGCCAATGACGATGATGTGACTCGCCAGGTTAGCGGCAATTCTGACGGCGAAGGCCGTCTTACCGCGGGTGCCGATCCGATGGGGACGGGGCATCGGCTAATGAGCGACAGCGCCATTGCACCGCCGAGCTACCGGTGGACGGGCGGCGGTGGGATTCAGGCGAACCGCCAGCGGGTGAGCGACCAAGTGCGTCGGCAGGGCAGAAGTTGGGAAGGCGAGAGCAATCCGCCGTCGCACCCGGGAGAGCGATCGGGCATCTGACCCGACCCTCTCCGGCCGTTTCCTGCTCTCGCCGTCTCGCGTATGTCGGCGGATTCTCGGACATCCGTTTGCCGCCCCTTGGCTCCTTGGCCGGGCGAACCAGACTCCTGATCCCAGCGAACCGTAAGTTCGGTATCGCGAGAACGTTAGAGATGAAGCTGTTTATCGCTCCCGACGGGGCGGTCAGCCTTCGAGAAACTCTTGGATTGCGGGAAGGTCCCTTCTAGCCTGCTGCAGTCCCTCCTCATATGCGGCTTGAATGCGGACGGCATTGCGTTCGCCGTTGGATACCGGCATCGTATCGGGATAGTAGAGGTAGGCTTTTCCCTGTGATTCGAGCTGTTCGAGCTCATCAAGAGTTGCGTTGTAGCGTTCGGGCCGCTTCGTGATCGCCTCAACGACGGCCGGATACTTTTTGAAAATCTTTTGGTAGACGGCCACAGGAACTCTCATTGGCCCCTTGCGATAGCCGCGAGGTCGCGTCATAACCACGATGAAGCGTTTGTACCCGTCCGCGCGGGCGGCATCGAGAGCGAAGCCGCCCGTATTTCCGATAGCCCCGTCAAGGTAGGCCGTTCCGTCGAGTTCGACCATCGGCATAATGATCGGCATTGAGGACGAAGCCTGACATCTCGCGATGAAATCGGCGTTATCCGCAATGTCCTCGCGTCCCCAGTACACGGTTTGACCCGTCGAGCAGTCGAAGGAACCAATTTTGAACGTTGTGTCATTGGCCAGGTAGGCCTCCCAATCGTAGGGGAGGAGGTCGCCGGGAGCCGTTTTTTGATGATAAATATAGTCGGAGTTGAAGTACCCCTTGCCTTTGATGAAACTGATCGGGCCGCCGAGCTTGGGATCTTTTGCCAGCTCGACGAAGCATGCGCGTGCCCGCCAAGCGTCGTGGGCAAGAAAGTTCGCCGTGTGGGTGGCTCCCGCTGAAATGCCGCCAACCCAGGGGACATCGAATTGAGACTCAATCATCGTCGCTACCAGCGCGGCCGTGTATGTGCCGCGCATCCCGCCGCCTTCGAAGATCAATGCTGTTCCTGTAGCCATAACGCCCCAAGTCTAGCGCGAGGCCGATCCAGGTGAATCCTCGGGAATCCAAAAACAACCCATCACGGCATCGAAAGTGCGGGTTTGTGTCGAAATAAGGGTATGCCCCGAAGTCGCGAATGCATTCCGTTAATGCCGAACGTGTTCCGTAAATGCTAAATGCAGGGTGTTTTCGGGACATGAGCGAACGCCTGCCCTGAGAGCATCTTTGACTGTTTTGCCCGCCGATCGGCCCCTCGAACGCTGGGAATTCTTGAGGGGAGCACTCGGGCACCGAACGAGACCTTGGGCATCGAGCGAGCTCTTTTAACCACCGATTGTTTCGCAGTACTGACGCTGTCAGCATGAATTGGATCGCGTCAAAGCGGGCACTGCCATCTTTGGCACCGCTAACGTTGACACTGTCAGCTTTGACGCGACCGCATTTCTCACTTCTCTTCAACGAGGCGCTTCATTACAGAGCGAGCGCCGTTGGTTCGTAGTGCCTCGAGTGCCTCGGTGAAGGCAGCGACGAACCTCGGATCCGAGCCGATCTCACCGAAAACTGCTTCGTCCGAGATCACCGCCGTAGTTTCGCCGTCGCGCTCGCGAGCAGCCAAGGCCACAAGGCGATCGCCCTGCTGATCATCGACGACGATGTCCGATCCGTCCTCTGCTTTCCCCTCCATTCCCAGCGCCCACGCAGCACACATCGCGGCGCCGAATTCAATGGAGCGGTTCTCCTTGAGGTTGTCGCGGATTGTGGGAAGAACGAATTTCGGCATTCGATCTGAGGCATCCTGAGCGAGCCTGGCAAGGGTGTCGGCTATCGTCGCACTGGTGAAACGCTCAAAAAGCGTGTTGACGTACTGCGGACGGTCGATTCCCGGGACGGGCAGTAGCGTGGCGAGCGCCTCCTTTTCCAGGTAGGCGCGCGTGAATGCAGCGATGTCGGGATCGGCTGCGGCCTCGTGTGCATATTCGAGTCCCAGCAGACGCCCCCAATGGGCGAGCGACTGGTGGGAAGCGTTGAGGAGCCGCAATTTCATCAGTTCGTACGTGACGACGTCGTCAACGAGCTGAACACCGGCATCTTCGAAAGGTGGCCGACCGAGCGTGAACTTGTCTTCTAGGACCCATTGGGCGAAGGGCTCGGCCGTGACGGGCCAGGCGTCCTCGATGCCGTAACGCTCGCGGACCATCTCGATGTCCTCGGGTGTTGTGACCGGGGTTATACGATCGACCATTCCGTTGGGGAATGCGACGTTTGTGCGGATCCACGCTTCGAGTTCCGGGTCGGTGAGTTTAGCCTGGGCGAGAACGGCAGTTTTGGCGATCGACCCGTTGCCGGGAAGATTGTCGCAGGACATGACGGTGAAAGGCGGGATGCCTCCATCGCGGCGGCGTCGCAGCGCTTCGACGATGAAACCGAAGGTCGTGGTCGGTTCCTCGGGATGTTCGGCGTCGTGCTTTGCGGCGGGATTCTCGGTGTCGAATTCGCCCGTGGCGTCGTCGATATTGTATCCGCCCTCAGTTACCGTAAGGGAGACGATCCGGGTGGAGGCGTCGGTCATCTTCTCGAGGACCTTTTCTGGATCGTCTGGCGCGTAAAGGTATTCGTGGATGGAACCGATGACGTTTGGTTCGAGTGTCCCATCGGGGTGTTTGAGGACCAAGGTGTAAAGCCCGTCCTGGCTTTGCATGACGTCGCGCATCCGCTGGTCAGAGGGCATGATGCCCACTCCGCAAATCCCCCAATCGAGAGCCTTGCCCTCGCTCATGAGGCGGTCTAAATACATGGCCTGGTGGGCTCGGTGAAAGTTTCCCAACCCGAAATGGACGATTCCGGTTGTTATGGACGAACGGTCATAAGTGGGCGCCAAAAAGGCGTTGGCGAGCGATGCCGCCGCTGGCGACGGCGTAGATGTCCCGAATGTGCTAGTCATGTTTGTGCTACTTTCCCATAACTGTGCCGACGTGCCCCGTGGTAGACGCCGAACCGGCTATGTTGCCCAGTGCTTACCCTGCGTGTGACGACGAAACAGAGGTTTCGCCGACAGTGCCGAAAGCCGTGAAAACGACTTTCGACCTTGTGTGGACATTCTTTCACGGGATGCCTGGCGACGGAAGGGGTGGGGCTGGGCATGTTTCGCTTTCCCATTGTTCGCACAGCCTTCATACTGCCGATGGCCACACCCTGATTCTCCTACACCTTTTTTGATTCTTATGTGCCTGCTTTGATTCTCATACGCCTACTTTTCAAAATGCGGTGTTTTGCCCTACGAGGCTCACGTCCTCGCCTTTCCCTTTAGTGCGCACGTCCTCGCCCTGCCCCTTTGGTGCGCACGTCCTCGCCTTTCCGAATCTCGCGCTTTTGTCTTGTAAATATCGCTTTCTCGCCTCTCCGAAATTTTGCACTCTTGCTTTTGTCCCAAAAATAGATATCATATTGATATCGTCTAGATCGCCGATGTTCACGCCAAGAAGGCACCCCCTATGGGTGCCGACGTCGGGGATCGTAAAAAGAGTAGGAGAAGAAAATGTCCACCACCGAGTATTACGAAGACGACGTGGACGATATGCCGGAGTCCACGGATCCGATAATCGACCCGGACGAGGTCCGCACACGGGTTGATATTTCCGAGAAGCCGGCCTGGACTGCCGGTTCGGGCGCCGCGTTCCTCGGAGTCGTTGCTCTGCTTGTATTTTTGCTCGCTTTCGTCGGTTTGATCGTCTTAGGGGTCATGTCCTCAGACGAAGGGGGCGGGCTCGCAAAAGCTGAAATGGCGATCGGAACCATCGGAGTATTCCTCGTGCTATTCCTGCTTTTGTCATCGTTCACGATTGTCGCACCGGGGGAGACGAGCGTACGGCAGTTCTTCGGCAAGTACATCGGAACGGTCCGCCGTACGGGGCTTGTGCTAGTTCCCCCGTTGACCAACGGGAATGTCGTTTCGGTGAAGGTTCACAACTTCGAAACCCACGAGCTGAAAGTCAACGACCTCGATGGCAATCCCGTGAACATCGCCGCCATCGTCGTGTGGCAGGTTGCCGATACTGCTCGGGCACTCTTCGCCGTCGAGGATTACGAAGAGTTTATCGAGGCTCAGGCCGAGTCTGCGCTGCGCCATGTCGCCACCACCCACCCGTATGATGAGCCCGGCCCCGGTGAAACCTCGCTGCGAGGAGGAACCGATCTCGTCGCCTCCGAACTCGCCAAAGAAGTTGCTGCGCGGGTTGCGCTCGCGGGGCTCGAGATCATCGAAGTTCGTATCTCTTCCTTGGCTTATGCGCCAGAGATCGCACAGGCGATGCTCCAGCGTCAGCAGGCCGGCGCCGTCATCGCTGCACGCGAGCAGATCGTCGAGGGTGCGGTCACGATGGTCGATCAGGCGCTTAGGCGTTTGGAAGAAGGAGAGATAGTCGCCATGGACGACGAGCGCAGGGCGCAGATGGTTTCGAACCTGTTGGTGGTTCTGTGTTCAGATCAGCGAACTCAGCCGGTCGTCAACACCGGCTCTCTGTACGCATAAACGCGAATGACTGAGAGCGGCAGGCGTAAACAGGTCCTGCTGAGGCTGGACCCGGCAGTCCACGAGGCGATAGCCAAGTGGGCTGCCGATGATTTGCGTTCGATTAATGCGCAGATTGAAATCATTCTGCGTAGAGCCCTTGTCGAGGCGGGAAGGGATCCTCACCCGAAGCCGATGCGAGGACGAGGGAGGCCGCGTAAGAGTTCCGAGCAGCCGGAAATTGAGAATCTCGGGCAGCCCGAAACGGAGGAGTGATCGGAATGCGGTGGCCAGAAGAAGGAATGCCGCGGGAAGGGCCGTTGGAAACGGGGAAGTGGCGCTGGGCATAAATGAGGAAAATGCCGAATTGCTAGAGGAAAGCTTCTGATCCTAGATGTAAGCGGGTGGGTGATGCCATTCCTTATCCACCCGCGGAACCGGATTACACGGGTTATCCCCGCCCGCGCGGGAGCACGGGGTATTATTCGCTCGTGTGGCGAAACTATGCGGATTGTCCCCGCCCGCGCGGGAGCGCCTTAATGTACATGTCTGCAAATATCATGGATCATCT
>CAUSGP010000169.1:0-5447 GCA_963531075.1 uncultured Actinomycetaceae bacterium
GGTAGTGGCGCAATGGTAGCGCATCGGTCTCCAAAACCGGCGGTTGGGGGTTCGAGTCCCTCCTACCCTGCAAGGCGGCTCATGAGTCCATGGGCCGCCTTCATTCAATTACACACGACGAGTGAAGGACGCGACGTGACTGCAGCAAGTGCCTCGAGGGCCAAGCGCAAGGCCTCCGGCGAGAAAAGGCGCAACATCTTCGTGCGGATCGCCCTGTTCATTCGCCAGATCTTTGCCGAGTTGAAGAAAGTTCAAAGGCCGACTCGCGAGGAACTGGGCCAGATGTTCTCTACGGTTCTCGCCTTCGTGGCCGTCATCATGATCCTCGTCGGCCTTCTCGATCTTGGATTCGGACGCCTGACCTTCTGGGTCTTCGGGTAGTCCCGGCCATTCGGACAAACGAGTAGAAAGCAGTGAAGCGTGGCTGACGATATCTTTGAGCCCATTGCGTCGGGCGCCGGCGTCGAAGAGCTCCGGTTCGATTCCGGAGAAGGGACGCCGGATTCTTCTGCCGACGTCGAAGCGCGATCGTCCGAGTCGATGCCGGACCCCTCCGGCCCGGCTGAAGACTCGGCAGGCGAGGGCGCGGCCAAACTGGCGAGGAAGGCCGATGCCGACGCTCGCTCGAGCCTTGTGACCGAGGAAGACGTAAGAGACAAGCTCAAGGGCCTGGATGGCCGCTGGTACGTTCTCCACACCTATTCGGGGTATGAGAAGCGCGTCAAGCAGGACCTCGAAGTGCGTATGCACTCCATGAACATGGAGGACTACATTTTCCAAATCGAGGTGCCGATGGAGGAGGTCTTCGAGATCCGCCGCGGCCAGCGCAAGCTCGTTTCGCGCGTGCGGATGCCCGGATACGTGCTCATCCGCATGGATCTGACGGATGATTCTTGGCGAGTGGTGCAGTCAACGAATGGCGTGACCGGTTTCGTGGGCAATGGCCGCACTCCGGTGGCCCTTTCGGAGAACGAAGTCGTTTCGATGCTCACTCCGGTGATTGAGGCGGAGGCTGCTGCCGAAGCGGTCGCTGCAGGCAAGCCCGCCGGTTCCACGCCCGCGACGGTCTCTCCCTACGCGGTTGGCGACGCCGTCACTCTCACCTCCGAGCCCTGGGCGGGAATGCCGGCCACCGTTTCCGAGGTAGATGCTGCCAACCAGCGGCTCACGGTTCTCATGACTCTCGTTGGTCAGGAAACCCCCGTTGAGCTTTCGTTCAACCAGGTGCGCAAAGACGACTGAAATTCGTTCAAGATCACGCCAGGCAGAATTGAGCCTGGCGTGATTCGCGCGTAACGTTGATAGATGGTCGCCGCTTCTGCCATTGCGGCGATTGATAAGAAAGGACCCTATATGCCTCCCAAGAAGAAGGTTGCAGGTTACATCAAGCTCCAGATTCAAGCTGGGGCGGCGACGCCTGCTCCGCCGATCGGCCCGGCTTTGGGCCAGCACGGCGTCAACATCATGGAATTCTGCAAGGCGTACAACGCCGCTACGGAATCCCAGCGCGGAAATGTGATCCCGGTTGAGATCACGGTGTACGAGGATCGCTCCTTCACCTTCGTGACGAAGACGCCCCCGGCTGCCGAGCTCATCAAGAAGGCCGCGGGCGTGGCCAAGGGCTCACCCACGCCGCATAGCGCCAAGGTCGGGCATTTGACGGCCGATCAGCTTCGCGAGATCGCCAAGACCAAGGAGCCTGACCTCAACGCCAACGACATCGATAATGCCGCGCGCATCATCGCGGGAACTGCTCGTTCGATGGGAATTACCAGCGACGAGATCTGATCGCTTCCCGGCGCGACGGCAAGCGCCGTGAACGCATCGTGGAAGGGCCTGCGCGGGCCCAATGACCACAAACTGCTCATTGTTAAGGAGAACAGTCAATGGCAAAGCGCTCTAAGAACTACCGTAACGCCGCCCAGAAAATCGCGGACGGCGTTCTCTACAGCCCCCTTGAGGCCATGCGCCTCGCGAAGGAGACATCTACCACGAAGTTCGACGCGACCGTGGAAGTCGCATTCCGTCTGGGAGTCGATCCTCGCAAGGCCGACCAGATGGTTCGTGGAACCGTCAACCTTCCGCACGGTACCGGCAAGACCGCCAGGGTCCTCGTCTTCGCCGTCGGTCCGCGCGCGCAGGAGGCTATTGACGCCGGAGCCGACGAAGTCGGCGGCGACGAACTGATCGAGAAGGTTGCCGGTGGCTACACGGATTTCGACGCCGCCGTTGCGACCCCCGATCTCATGGGTAAGGTTGGCCGTCTCGGCCGCGTCCTCGGCCCCCGCGGGCTCATGCCCAACCCGAAAACCGGCACGGTGACGATGGATGTTGCCAAGGCCGTTTCGGATATCAAGGGAGGCCGCATCGAGTTCCGCGTGGACAAGAACGGCAACCTTTCTTTCATTGTTGGCAAGACGTCGTTCACACCCGAGCAGCTCGTCGAGAACTACGCGGCCGCTCAAGAGGAAATCCTTCGGCTCAAGCCGTCGACGTCGAAAGGTCGTTACCTGCTTAAAGGGACGGTTGCCACCACGATGGGGCCGGGCATCCCGCTTGATACGAGCAAGACCCGCAACCTCACCTCGGAAGACGCTTCCTGACGTTTTCCGGATGGCCCTGGTATTTTCCCGAGGGTCTTTTGACGGTCTTCGGAAAATCCTGATTCTTTCGGGAAGGATCGTTTTCTAGACAGGCGCTTTTTCGGCCCGCGGACCGACATTTTGGTCTGTTCCGTTGGCGAATGAAGGCCCCGCCGACCATCCTCGGTCGGCGGGGCCTTCTGCGTATAAACAGGCGGGCCCTCCGCGTATAAACAATAGCTCTTGACGCGACGGAGTCTAATCAGGATAGGATGAGCCTATTCGCGCATCGTGCAACGGATATTCGTTGAGTTGAAACGTGGAGGTTCTTCAGTGGTCACGTCAGAAAGCGACGAAGAAGTGTCGGGCGTCGAGTCTTCAGACGTCAAGCAGGAATTAGACGTTGAGCGGGAATCGGGCGCTGAACAAGGGCAGGCCGGGCCTTTGAAGCGTGTGAAACGCAGAATCAGGCCGCGCTCCGCGATCGTGATGCTCGCGGCCTTCACGGCCGTTGTGCTCGGAGTCATCTGGTGGATGCAGGATTCCGATCCCGCAACCGAGAAGTTCAAACAAATCTCCGCCGTAAAGGGCAATGATGGGGAAGATTATCGTCTTGACGGCGTGGATCGTGTGTGTGCGGTCACCGTCGATGGGGAGCTCTATTGCAAAGGGGACGGCGGTGATGGGCAGATAGGCAACGGGAAGGAGGAGGATGCGCACAAGTTCGAGCGCGCCCGCATTGATGAGCGTGTGAAGACCGTCAGCACAGGAGGTTTTGGCACATGTGCGATCGCCGAATCCGGCTCCCTTTACTGTTGGGGTTCCGTCGAACACAGTGGTTGGACGGCATGGGCAAAGGGTTCCTTGCCTGTTCGAATACCCAATGAAAGTAAGTTCGTTTCTGTTTCTGTAGGGAATGACCGTGCCTGCGGGGTGAGCACTGCTAAAAAGCTATTTTGTTGGGGAGCAAGTGAAGACAATACGGAAGTCGCTTCTTCAAAGTATCCCGAAAGGACACAACGGAAGAAGACGTATTGGACCGTCAAAGCCGGTCGGTATTCGTCGGCTGTGGTGGGCGAGGGTCGATTCGGCGAGTCATCCATATGCGCTCTGGGGGTAGACGGGCGAATCACATGTTGGGGAAAGGTGCCAACGGGACTTGGGATTAAGGCGGATCTTCGAGGAGGCCGCCGAGTCGTTCCTTTGCCCCTACGCGCCGAGGCAATTACGGAAAAGTCGGATAACATGTGCGCACTTCTTAAAACCTCTCAGGGAGGCAAGCAGCGCGCATACTGCTGGGGTCGGGTCGCAGACGATCTTAACGATAAAGGAAAGCCGGTGGGCTTTGTACCGTCGCCGGTCGAGACGCCTTCGGTTCCCGACGGTTTGTGTTTCGCCCACAAACCCGGCAAATCATTATGCGTTGAATTGCCGAAAGACCCCACATACAACGTGAGTAGGTTCAAGCAAGCCGAGAAGGGTGAGCCCGTTCCGTCAAAAAAGATCCGTGTTCCGGCTTCACGGTTTGGAGGAATCTTCTGTTTCGCGAGCAAAAGCGGAAACCTGTACTGCGACCGCTGGGCGACTATTGGGCGCAGTAAATATTCCAATATTGAGCCGGCCGATAACGAGGGGGACGCCGCGACAGACGCCTATTTTCTTGTCGCCGGACCGGATTATTCGGGGGATAGCAAAAAATGACCGATTCAAAGGAGTTACGCAGATCAAACTCAGAGCAGAGCGAGTGGCGACCGTTAATGCTCATAATCGCTGTTTTCACGGTGCTGGCGCTCGCGCTAGCTGTCTTCTTGCACGACAGTGGGAAGAAAAGAAGCGTCATCACAATGAAGGAACCGTATTTCGTAGCTGAAAAGATCACGCAGGCGTCCAACGGGCTGTCCGTGCTGAGAGGGAAGGTTAATTCCAGCTTTCTGTGCGCCGTGACCGCCCATGGCCGCCTGTACTGTGAAGGTGACAATTCTTACGGCCAACTGGGCACTGGGAAAGTTGAGATAGGCGGTGACCGTTTCGACATGGAGAGCGAGAGCTATTTTCAACGTGTGCCGATTCAAGAGCCTGTGGCGTCCGTTAGCACTAATTCCAAAGAGGCCTGCGCTGTCGCAAAGTCCGGCGCCCTATACTGCTGGGGCGACTTTCAGCCGGAAAGGCACGGGTGGGCTAAAAAGTCGAGGCCGGTGCGTTCGCCGATCAAGGAGAAGATCGCCTCCGTTTCTCTGGGGGACGATCACGGATGCGCGGTGAGCGCGAGTAAGACGCTCTACTGTTGGGGAAGCGACGAAGAGGGACAAGCCGATCCCTTCTCTTCCGGCTCAGAAGATTATCGTAGCGATCGCGTTGTGCATGCTCCGCTGCGAATCGGCGAAGCCGGCCAATACGAATCCGTTGTCGCCCAGGGGCAGCATACCTGCGCCTTGAAGACGGACGGCCAAGTCTCTTGCTGGGGCGAGGCCTACTTGCATGCGGAGGAACAGCGCGGCAATGTGAACCATGATCTCTCGCTCCCGGCTAAGGCGGTAGCCTTGGCGAAGGGGAACGGAAACGTGTGTGCGCTCCTTGAGACTGCGAGGGGGAGCGAGTCTCGTGCCTATTGCTGGGGCAATGTGTCTGCGGTTGTCGACGGCGACAGGGTGGAGACGACCTTTGCCCTGAAGGGCCTTGACAGGCCCGTGCAATTTGTTCCGGCGTCGTTCGAAGCGGCGTCGATTCCCGACGGACTGTGCTTTGCCGCTCAGAAGGGCAAGCATCTTTGTGTCGAGATTCCCGTCGATCTAAAGCCTCTTCGCGCACAGTACGCCAAAGGGGCGAATGGGACGCCGGTCAGGGCGCAGTCCGCCAAAGCTCCGG